>CAKUCE010000179.1 GCA_934643535.1 uncultured Clostridia bacterium
GCGAGAGCCTGGATGCGGCTATGCACGGGAAGGTGATGGACCTCTTTAAGAAGTACCTGCTGATCGGCGGGCTGCCTGATGCCGTGAACTCCTTTATTGCAGACACCAACATCGTAAAGGTCAGGACGATTCATCGGGATATCCGCGCGTTCTATGCTGATGACGCGTCGAAGTACGAGGCGGACAACAGCAGGAAGCTGAAGATCCGCAGGATCTACGATATGATCCCCTCCAACCTGGAGAGTAAGAAGAAACGGATGGTCTTTCAGGATATCGAGGACAAGCGCGGCAAGCGTTTTTCCGACTATCAGGATGAGTTTGAATATCTGATTTCAGCGGGGATCGCCCTGGACGTCAACGCGATCACTACCCCAGTCTTTCCCCTAACACAGTCTGTCGGCAAAAACCTGCTCAAGCTCTATTTGAACGACGTAGGCCTTTTGACGGACGTTTTGTACGGCAGCAATATCCGTGCGATTCTGGATGATGAGACGGGTATCAATCTCGGCTCCGTGTATGAAAGCGTGGTGGCCCAGGAGCTGGCCGCCCATGGCTATAAGCTGTTCTATTACGATAACCGCAGCAAGGGCGAGGTGGATTATCTGATCGACGATTACGACAGCCTCTCCGCCGTCCCCATCGAGGTCAAGTCCGGCAAGGACTACACCGTTCACAGCGCTCTGAACAGCTTTGTAAAGAACGAGGACTATCACGTGAAAAAGGCCTTCGTCCTGTCCAACGCCCGCGAGATCACAACGAGCGGCAAGATCACGTATATCCCGATCTATGATGTGATGTTCTTGTGAGCGGCAGACGGATCGTAAACAGCACAAACGCTTATCTGAGATATAGCATTCTATTTGAGGGAGTGTGAGTTCTATGAACAAAGAAGAGGTTAAGATTCGTCTTTCTGATTTGATAAACCGCTACAATGATACTCTACGCAAAGAAAAACATGAAAATGTTAGCGAAGAGACTGTGCGAACCTGGATAAATGAGTTTCTTGGCTTGTTCGGGTGGAATGTTCAAGATACGAACCAAGTTCTCCAGGAGCGAACGCTAAGTGGTACACCACAGCAGCGTTTACAAGAAATAAACTCACCCCATAAAAGGCCAGATTATATTCTCCTTAATGGCCTGAATATAAAGAGTTTTCTTGATGCCAAGTCTTTAGATGTTGATATTTTTACAGACGCTGACGTTGCTTATCAGATTCGCTCGTATGGCTGGTCAGCGCAGTCACCGTGCGCTTTTGTTTCAAACTTTGAGCAATTCGTGATATACGATACTCGCTTTGTTCCAGATTCATCACAGCCAGCAAACGCAAGTACAATTCAGCTCCATATTGATGATTACCTTAATCAGTTTGACGTCCTCTTTGATCATTTGTGGCATGATAACATTTGCCGCAATCATTTAAATGAGCTTTATGCAACTACTGCAACAGAAGGCCGAAATCGAGTAGATAGTCAGTTTATGACTGTCTTATCTTCCTTTAGGAAGAAGTTGGCTGTTGAATTATTCTGGAACAATCCTGATCTAATATGTTCAGATATTGCGCTTAATTACTATGTCCAAGTTATCCTCGACCGCATTGTTTTTATTCGTGTATGTGAATCAAAAGGAATCGAGGAATTAGAAAAGCTAAAACAGTTCGAGAAAAAGCCTGAAGGGTTCTGGGAAGCATTCAAGGCATCTTGTTATATGGAATTCTATACCCACTATGACGGAGCTATGTTTGAACGCGATGAGATTTTCCAGAAGATCGCATTAAGTGATAACGTCTTCAAGGATTTCATTTCCCAATTGTATTATCCATATCCTTACAAATTTGATGTTATCCCTGTAAAAGTAATTGCAAATATTTATGAAGAATTTCTTGGAAAGCAACTCGTCATTAATAACGGTGAAGTAGAAGAAGTATCGAAAGAAGAGTATATCAGGACTAACGGAGCCATCGCTACCCCTGAGCATATAGTTGAGATGGTCTGTAAGCAGACTATCTCTCTGGATCACGTTCAAACTGTTGACGATCTACTTAACATCACCATTCTTGACCCATGTTGTGGTTCCGGGGTTTTCCTTGTATCGTGCTACGAGAGATTGGCTGCAAAGATGCTAAGCATCCTTTCTCTGAATGAGAGTGAGCGAACCCTTCACAACGATTTTTTCTGCGATAATGACGGCCAAATGCTTTTGACGGTCTCGGCCCGTCGTGCTATTGCCAAACAGTGCATTTATGCAATTGACTTTGATGAAGCGGCAATTGAAGTAACTAAGATGTCATTGGCGCTCAAAATTGTTGACGGCAATGATCCGCTTGCGTGGGAAGGGCTAGGCGTTTATGGTGATAAGATCTTACAGGAAATTGCCAACAATATTAAACTTGGAAATACGCTTGTTGGAATGGAGCAATCGTTTTCTCCAGAGCAAATAGTGGCAATAAAACCCTTTGATCCCTGCGCAGCTTTCCCTGTTGTTTATGCGAAGCGCGATGGCTTCGATTATGTAATTGGAAATCCTCCATATGTTGAAACTAAGCATTACAAAGCCGCTCTGCCTGCTATGCATGGCTATCTTAGCAATAAATACTCTTCTTTTGAGGGAAAAGCAGATCTCGCCGTATTGTTTATTGAACGCGGCTTGCAATTGCTCAATAACCAAGGCAAATTAGGCTTCATAATTCAACGAAGATGGTTTAAAACCGAATACGGGAGCGTAGCAAGGCTTTTAATAAACAGCGGAAGATACTTGGAAAAGCTAATTGACTTCAAAGCAACTGATATTTTTGATGGGCGAATTGTTTATGCTTCCATCATGGTTTTGAGCAAAGAAGGCAATGACCACTTACTATACTACTATATGCCTTCTGATGCATCTGAGATTAGGATAAGATTTGAAAACAGCACAGATGATGGCTCATTTGAAGGGTGCAGTTATGAACACATCCCTTGCCAGTCGGGTTCTTCCCCATGGCTATTTGACAGCTTTGCAGTAACAGCTATTAGAACTCGTTTGACACAACGTTTCGGCGTATTAAGCAACTACCCCGGCTTGGTGATAAAAGACGGAATCCAAGCACTTTGGAAAAAGATTTATCATATAAAATCAGTTAGCTTTCACGATGGGGTTGCAACTGGTATAAACGGCTTTGGTGAAACAGTAACTGTTGAAGAAGGTATTCTACGGGGAGTCATTTATAACCGGCTGTTCTATCCCTTTAAGGATGTTGAGCCAGACGCATACTGTATTTTCCCTTACAGGGGAGCGTCCTCAGAAGCAATTCCATTCACAGAATTAAAGCGACTATATCCTCTGGCTCATGAGTATCTTTCTGTCCACGAAGAGCTAATTAAAAGCTCTGTAGAATGCAGATCTGGAGAGTTATGGCATACCTTTACCAGAGAACACAATCAATCTATGTACTACGTAGATAAGATAATAGTGCCTATGACCGCAAGGGATACTATAGGGACATATGTATCTGGAAAGGGCCTATATATGGATAACGCGAATATGTGGTTCATCACGATCCCTGGCGCGAGTCCAATCGTTATGAAGGCTATTGCATGTATAATCAACTCGAGTGTCTTCTCAGTTCTTGGTAAGGCCGGTGCGAATCCTCAATCTGGTGGCTACTATAAGTTTAACAAGCAGTTTCTTTCTCCTATTCCGTTCCCGTCAGAAAAAATATCACCGACAAGTACATACACTCGTGATCTTGCAGTGTTATATGATGAGATAAGTGCTTTACAGGAGCGATATCTGACTTCTCCTGGAGTTCAGAAAGAGCTATTGTCTCAGTCTCTTAAACAAAAATGGAATACTCTTGATTTACTTTGCTTTGATATCTTCGAAGTGACAGAAGATGAGAAGCGCACTATCCAAGAAGTGGGACGAACAGTTAATAGAGTAGAACTACTCGATGGAGCGAACTAATGAATAGCTATACTGTCATTCGGGATCTAAAAAAACTTACACGGGATACTAGGCATCTTTCAGGCGCAGTCGTATATGCATATGCGAAAGCTAGTGGAGTAGAAGCGCATCTATTGGACGTCCTTTATGACTATGACGACTCACTAGATAGGGAGTTGTGTGAGGCTGTCAACACATATTTCTCTGAGCAAAAGCGTGAGATTTCTTTTCCGTTTCTAGTTGAACTTCTCGAAATCCTTGTTCCCGAAACTGATCGGAAGGAAGCAGGCGTTGCATATACCCCTGAAATAATCAAGGACTATATTCTTGATGAATGCATATTAGATGATTCTATTCCTACCGTTCTGGATCCCTCATGCGGATGTGGTTCTTTTTTGGTATCCATAGCTGAGAAATTACACATGAAATATGGCATTTCTTACTGTGAGTGTATTTCTGAATATGTCTATGGTGCCGATGTTGATCCTGAGGCAATAAAAAAAGCAAAACTGCTGCTTTCGCTTTTGGCCATCAAAAACAAGGAATCTGTTCCGCAACGCTTCAATCTGATACTTGCTGACATGTTGAATCCTCGCTCTGTGGAATCCGTTAGAGCACTATCCAGCAACGGTTTTGATTGCGTGGTGGGCAATCCTCCCTATGTCAGATCAAGAAACATTGTCGAGGAAGAAAAAGAGTATCTCCCATGCTGGGAGTCGTCATCAGTTGGTAATGTTGATCTGTACATGCCTTTCTTTGAAATCGGTTTGACGCTTCTTCGCAGCACCGGAAGGTTGGGATATATAACTGCTAACGGGTTTTTGCAAGGGGTAAATGGCCGAGCTCTACGAAAATACCTTCTCTCGCAAGAGTGCCAAATTAGAATAACTGATTTTAGAGACGCACAGTTATTCAAAAATGTTACCAGCTATACTTGCGTGACGATTATAGAAAAAGCCAAGCATAGTGAAAGGGTTTTCTATTCGCGGATTAATGAAGAGAACAGTCTTTCTGACCATATGTATTCTGAATATGCAGTAGGGTCTTTTGCAAACGGTGCGCCATGGAGAATGCGGAAATCAAGCGTTGACCTGGTGATTGATCGTCTGGAAAATGCTGGGACACCGTTATCAAAATGGAAAATCCGCAACGGTCTAGCTACGCTCAAAAATGATTTGTTCTTTTTCGTGCCCTCAGGCGAGGACTCTCAGTATTATTATAGAACTTATAAGGGAAGAGACTTTGCAATTGAAAAAGGAATCTGTATTCCCATAGTAAAGCCAAATACAATCAAGACCGAACTTGACTTAAGTAATAATTCGGAAGTTGCAATCTTCCCATATGAACGGCAAAGCGGTTCTATATCTGTTATAGACGAGGCGCAGCTAAAAATCCAGTTTCCTAAAACACTCGATTTTTTATCAGCTCACAGAGCCATTTTGGAGGCACGTGATAAAGGGCACGGTGATTATCCTGCTTGGTATGCCTATGGCCGTACACAAGGTATGAACAATTTTGGCAAAAAGCTGCTCATCCCTTATATTGCTGGCGAACCGACCGCAGTATTGTCCTTGGATGAAAGTTTACTCTTCTATTGTGGATATGCCTTGTTTTCCGACTCCGAAGAAGAGCTGCGTATTATTAAAGCATTTTTGAAATCAGATGCATTTTGGTACTATATTTTCCACACGAGCAAACCGTACTCTAAGGGATATATGGCACTTGCCAAAAACTATATTGTGCATTTTTCTATTCCTAAATTAAGTGAAGAAGAAAAGGCGTACATCCTTTCGACCCCTCCTCGCAGTGAAATTAATGATTTTATTTGGCGAAAGTACAATATCGACACAACACTCTTCAATCAGTGACAAGTTGGATAGATAAAGACATGATAGGAGCAACTTGATGGAAAAAATAGGAGTTATATATATTCTTACTAACCCGTCCTTCCCTGAATATGTGAAGATCGGATATGCGGACGATATTGACAAGCGGCTACAGCAGCTGAACCGGAGTGAGTGTATTCCGTTTGCCTTCCGTGTCTATGCAACGTATGAAGTTAACTCCCGACTCTCCGACCTGAAGATCCACAGCATCATCGACAAGCTGAATCCCAACCTGCGTTCCATCGAGAACTTCAACGGGAAGCAGCGTGTGCGTGAATTTTATGCCATGTCGCCGGAGGACGCCTATTCTATTCTGGAGGCGATTGCAGAAATCCATGGCCGTGCGGACAAGTTGAAACGGATCGCCATGGACGAAGCCCAGAAGCAGGCAGAGGAAACCGCCCAGGAGATCGACGCCGAGCATAAAGAGCGTCAGTCGCCATTCCGCTTTTCCATGTGCAAAATCCAGCCCGGCGAAGAGATCGAATACTGCAATAACCCAGAAATCAAGTGCACC
>CAKUCE010000180.1 GCA_934643535.1 uncultured Clostridia bacterium
GGTGCAGATCATCACCACGCCTCGGGACGTGGCCGTGGGCTGCGGCCTGAGCATCCGTTTTGAGCTGGAGGACTTTGCCGCCGTGGAGGAGGTCTACCACCACACCCGTCCCACCAATCTGATCGGGTTTTACCGGGTGGAACGAAGCGGGCAGGGCCGTCCCGGCGTGTCGGCGCTTTAACGGCAAAAGCCGCGGCAACATTGCCGCGGCTTTTGTCTGATGCGCTTTTTACTGCTGCACGTACTTTTTGATGAACTCAGGCAGCTCTTCCTCGTCCTCGCTGATAGAGAGAACGAAGTCCACGCTGTGGTTGCTGCTGATGGTCTCCAGACGCTTGAACAGCCATTCGGAGGTGGACAGATCCGCCTTGAAGAGCTTTTTGAAAGCGTCGATAAAAATCAGACCAAGGTCAAAGTTTTGGGATACGATGCCGCACAGGAAACCCATGAACATCTGGTCGCTGGCCAGCTCGTATTCACCGGCATTGATGAAACGAACCTCATGCCGGAGGTCGTACATATAACGCGCGTCGTCGTCGATAAAAACGATATCGTGCTTGGAATCTCTGCTGGCAACGTTGGCCATGTCAATAATGCGCTTGGTTTTACCCGAGCCTTTTTTTCCGGCAATCACCTGAATCAAGGGTAACGCCTCCTTTACTATTTTCCCTGTCCGCGAGCGCCTTCCGGCGCTCCCTTACGTTTCTATTATACATGATTCCCCGTGGAATAGCAACTTGCCAGGACGGTTTTTTCATGAACAAACCGAAAATCCCGCTACGGACCCGGTTCCAGCAGCTCCCGAAGGTCCTGCATGGACAGATTGGGCAGCTCACGGACCCTCGCCTGAGCGCTTTCCGGGTCAAAGTGGCAAACGCTTTGATAATCGCACCGGCTGCAGCAGGCCTGTCCGCCGTCCCGTACCGGGCAAATGTCCGTTTTACCGTTCATCATTTCCTGCGCCAGCTCGGCGGCGGTCTGACGGGCATGCTCCATCAGGGCGTTCATCTGGGGCAGGGTCAGCGCCTTTGCATCCTTTCGCAGCGCGCCGTTCTTCTGCAGAACAGGCGGCAGCACGAACGGCTCCTCCCCTTTGTCCATGGCTTCGAGAATTTCCACGTCGCACAGGGTGATACCCCGCAGCCGGAAAAGCCTGCGCATTTCGCTTTCCACCGCTTCCGCCGCGTCGGTGGCCGTTTCCACCAGCGGATCGGCCACGTAGAAATAAAACGCCCCGGCTGGCTTGGAGCCGGGCTCCGCAGCCGTGCAGACCTCCAGATACAACAGAAGCTGTAATTGCAGCCCCCACCAGGTTTTCGCCGCTTCCAGCGCCTGCTCCGAGGACTTGTAGTCGATCACGCGGAAATAAACCGTTCCTTCGTGATCCCAACGGTCGATCCGGTCGATACGGCCCTGCAGCATCATCTCCCGCCCGTTTGGCAGGCAAAGCACGATCGGCGGCAATCCCTTTTCCGTACCGAAGGCGGCCTCCGTCCGATCCAGCCGGAAGCTGCCCGCCGCCAGATGCCGGGTGATGACCTCCGTGGCGCGCAGCACCGCGCTTTTGGCCTGATCGTACCGGGCACGGCTGCGATCGCCGTCGCCCATGGGGCCGTTCATCAGCTCGTCGTACAGGGGTGCGATGGCTTCCTCCGTCATCTGCCGCACCCGTTCCGGCGCTACCGCCGGATACCCCTTCTCCCGCCGGGCCAATCGGGAAAAGCCGTCCAGCGCCGCGTGATAGAAATTGCCCGTTTCGATGGGGTCCACCTTCCACTCCCGAAGCACCTGCGGCCGAAGTCCATAGCTCAGAAAATGCTGGAAGGGACAGCCGGCAAACCGTTCCAACCGGCTGACGGACAGGGTCTCCCCGCCATACAGCGCCCGGGCCGTTTCCGGCGTGATCGGCTGCGCGCTGCCGTCGTAGCGCACGGCCCGCAGCAAATTCACCGCCGCCGGGGCGGTTTCCCGGCTGCGAAGCAGACTGCGCAGCTTTTCCGCCATGTCCGGGGGCAGCTCGCTGCCGCCCTTGCCGTCCAGATAGGCCCGCAGCTGTACGCTCAATTCTGCCAGAGCCTGCACCGCCGACTGCGGCAGCGCCTCCTCCGGCACGGGCGACTGAGCCATGGAGGGCAGGAGCTGCTTTTCTACCGTATCCAGCAGGTTCAGCCGCCGCAGCGCCTTGCCTTCCACCGAAGTCTTGGCATAGCTCAGAAACAGCAGCCTGGAGGGCAGCGTCATGGCCCGCTTCAAGTCCAGCTTCGCAAACAGATTCCGGCTCTCATCGGTCATGCCCAAAAAACAGCCGGTCTTTTCCTGCGCGTCCTGCCGTTCCTCCGGGCTTAACAAGCTCTGCGTTTCCCGGGTCAGCACGCCGTCGTTCAGGCCCAGCAGGAACACGGCCTCCATGTTTTCCGACAGGGCATGGCCCAGTACGCCCACGTGGAGCATTTTTCCCGCCGGGGGCAGTGCAGCCAGCGAAACGGCGGAAAAGCCGCACTCCATCCGGGTGGAGATATGTTTGAGGGGGATCCGCTGCCGGTCGCTCAGGCGCACCATCTGATCCATCAGCGTCAGAATCGCCTGCCACACCTGACTGTTCTGCCCGGCCCGGACGGCCAGTCCTTTTTCCAGCAGTTCGGTTTCTTCCTGCTGAAGTCGCTCGTAGGCGCCCACGTCCTTCAAAAGACCGAACACCGCCGTCATGGACGCAGCCGCGTCCCGGGCCTGCACCAGCCCCTCCCGCATCCGCAGCACCGGCTCCATCAGGCGTTGCCGGTAGCCCTCGCAGCGTTCCCGCAGCTGCTCCTCTCCCCGGGTAAAGGGAGACAGCCATCGCGCCCGATTGACCCCGCAGGTGAAAGCATAGTTTTCCAATTCGCAGCTTTCGTCGAAGGTAAGGGGCGAATAACCGCTCTTGGCCATGCCCAGCACGTCCCGGTTCTGCCACCCGCCCGCCGCCGCTTTCAGGGCGCACAGCAGGTAACGGGGCAGCCCGTGAGAAAGGGCATTCAGCTTTTCGTCGCTGTAAAAGGGGATGCCGCTGTCCCGCAGGGCGGCGGACACGGCAAAGGCATAGCCGCCGTCGTCGGGATACAGCACGGCGATCCTTTCGATGTCCATGCCCCCGGCCAGCAGCCGAAGCGCCTGCCGGGTCATCAGCGTGGCTTCTTCGTAAGGGCTTAGCCCGGAGGAAAGGAACACGCTGTTCTGCGTTCCCTCCATGGCGCGGGGCCGCAGGGTGAACAGGCCCCGTTCCAGACAGCGGATGGCCTCCGGCGCGTCCAGTTCCTTTCGGGGACAGGGCACAAACTCCGTATCCATCCCCGCTTCCCGCAGCATTTCGGTAAAGCGGCCCACGCCCTGACGGACGGGAAGAAACAGCTCGCCGTCCGCCGCGTCCTCATGCTCCCACAGAAGCGCCACGCTCAGGCTTTCGCACAGGGGTGCGGCGGCGGTCAACAGACGCATCATCTGGTCGGGCAGCGTATCGAATCCGTATACATACACATGCTTCCCCCGCAGAAAGCCGCTGTCCTCCAGCCGCCCGGCCACGTAGCGAAGCTGATCCTCACTGTCGCTGAATCTGTTTCGAAGCACCTCTTCATACTGGGCGTAGATCAGTGCCAGATCCCCCAGCTTTTCCCGGGAGATCCCGGCGGGAAGCTGCTCCGCATATTCCGCCAGCATGTCCGGCGACATACCGCCCCGCTTCAGGTCGGTGATCAGTGCGGACGTTTTTTCCACAAAGCCGGTACGCAGGCTCAACGCGCCGTAGTAACCCAGCTTATCCTCCAGCCTTTCCAGCGCGAGGCTCACGGCCATCCGCCGTCCGGCGCTGTTCAGCGGTTCCCGTTGATCCCGTCCGCCGCTTTCCAGCACCCGCTCATAAAATCGAGACGGGCTCAGAATATCCAGATAAAACGAGCCCTCCAGCCGCAGCCGTTCAAAAATTTCCCGTTCGGTCTGCAGCGTCAGCTGTTCGGGTACCAGCAACACCACGCTTTTTTGCTGCCGGTTCCACTGGCCCAGCTCCTCAATGAGCGGCGCAAGCAGTCGGTGAGGCCGGGCCGTCAGAATGCGAACCTTCTCCGCCACAGGCAAACCTCCTTCCAAAATTCAAAAGCTCTGGCATTCCACCGTTCTTCATGATATGATAGCACCACGGAAAGGAAGGGACAAGCCATGTCAGATCCCATTGTGGGCATTGCCACCGCCGCCGGGGAAGGCGGCATCGCCATCGTCCGTCTCAGCGGAGACGGTGCGGTCGATTTATTCCAGCGGGTATTCCGGCCTGCGGGCAAACGCCGTCCGCCCTATGAAAGCCACCGGCTGATGTACGGCCATGCGGTGGACGGCGGCGAAATCCTGGACGAATGCATGGGCGTGGTCATGTATGCGCCCCACACCTACACCCGGGAGGACGTGTGCGAGCTGCACACCCACGGGGGGCGGGTAGCTGCGGCGCTGGTGATGAAAGCCCTGATCCGGTTGGGCGCCCGGCCCTCAGAAGCGGGCGAATTTACCCGCCGTGCCTTCATGAACGGCCGCATCGACCTGTCTCAGGCGGAAGCGGTGATGGGGGTGATCTCCGCCCAGTCCGCCGCCGCGCTGCGGGCGCAGGAGGCGCAGCTGGAGGGCGGTCCCAGCCGCTTTATCCGGCAGGCGCAGGAAGACCTGACCAGGCTGCTGGCCGGGCTGGAGGCTCACATCGACTACCCGGATGAGATCGACGAAACCGAAGCGCTGGCCGGGCTGAACGACGGGCTGAACGCCCTGATCGTCCGTCTGGAAAGCGCCGTAGACGAGCGCAGCGCGCGCATTCTGCGGGAAGGCTTACGAGTGGCGCTCTGCGGCCGCCCCAACGCTGGCAAAAGCACGCTGTTCAACGCTTTTTTGGGCGAAGACCGGGCGATCGTCACCAACATTCCGGGCACCACACGGGATGTGCTGGAAGAAAGCTTTACGTTAGACGGGATCAGCGTGATCCTCTCCGATACCGCCGGGCTGCGGGACAGCGACGACGAGGTGGAGCGCATCGGCGTGGAGCGGGCCCGCAAGGCCCTGAACCGGGCGGACGCCGCTCTGCTTCTGGTGGATGCTTCCCGTGCCCTCGCTCCGGAGGACGAAGCGCTGCTGCGTCAGTCCGTCCCCTGCCCCTGCGCCATTTTGCTGAACAAGCAGGACGCCGGTGAAACGGTTCATCCGGCGGATCTGGCCGCTCTTGCCGCAGGCCGTCCTGTTTTCCCAATTTCCGCCCTGACCGGCGAAGGGCTTGCCCCCGTTCGGGATTTTCTTCGCGGCTTTTTAGGCCAGCCCAACCAATGGCAGCTGGTACAGGAACGTCACATGGCTCTGGCCCGCCAGGCGGCGGATCGTCTCCGTCAGGCTCAGGCCGGTCTGGGCACCGGCGCTCCCCTCGACCTTGCCGCCATCGACCTGCACGAAGCCCTCTATCTTCTGGGCCGCATCACCGGCGACAGCGTGGACGAGCAGCTTCTCGACGACATCTTCTCCCGCTTCTGCGTCGGCAAATAGGCAGGCAGGGCTATGCCCTGCACCCCGGACTGCGCGCCTATGGCGCGCAGGGTACTCGGGGGACATGCGGCTTGGCCGTGAAACTACCGCCGCTCGGCGGAAGGCCTCGCGGCTCGCGGGTCTGGTGTGCTTCCCTCCTGCTTGAACAGCATAGACCGCCATTCGGCGACGGGCCTCATGGCTCGCAGCAAAGGCCGACATCTTTTCGAAAACTTGTTGGCTTTTGTCCCTGCAAAGTCGGCCAACCATCATGAAACCATCCCACCCCGCAGGGGATAAGCCTGCCCGCCGCCGACTGCGACGGAAGCAGCAACCCTGCAAGGGCTGTGTATGCCCACCGCCAACTGCGGGGAAGCAGAGCGGCGATAGGCAGCGGAGGGAAAAAGCCTTGCCCTTTTTGCCACACCGCGCCCTTTGGGCGCGGGGGTACTAATAACATGCGGCTTGGCTGCAGAGTTACCGCCGCTCGGCAACGGGCCTCGCGGCTCGCGAGTCTGGTGTACTTCCCTGCTTGTTGGCGAGTATAGACCGCCATTCGGCGACAGGCCTCATGGCTTGCTTTCACAGTCCAGCTTGTTTTTTCAAACAAGCTGGACTTTTTGCATTGGACAAAATCAAGCCGCACCGAAGCATCCCAACCGTCAAGGCTTAAGTATGCCCTACGCCAGCTGCGGGGGGAAGGGCGGCGATAGGCAGCGGAGGGAAAAAGGCCCGCCCATTTTGACGGCGGAAAAAGGCGAGTTCGGAGCGCGCCG
>CAKUCE010000181.1 GCA_934643535.1 uncultured Clostridia bacterium
CCCGTCATCCTGCTGTATCTGACAATGTCCAAGCAGTTCGTCAAGGGACTGACGGCAGGCGCCGTGAAGGGATAAAAACAGGCGGGGAAGCGGCGACAAAACCATCGCGGACGATGGAAAAGAATCAATCAGGAAAGAAGCGTTCCGATCTGTAAAGCCAGGGGCCTGCAGGTCGGAGCGCTTCTGTGCGGGGAAGGGCCCCGGAAAGGGGACGGGGCCAAGACGGAGGGCGCGCAGAGAAAGGCGGGGCGCTTTTCTCCGGAGTCCGGGAGCCGCAGGCCGTTAAGCCTTCCGGCCGTCTGTCAGGATGTCCCACAGCTCCCTTCGGCTGTAAAAGAGCCTCAGCGCCAGCAGCAGGGCGCAGTAGCACAGCACGCCGACGGCGAGAATCAACTGAAAGTCGCGCCATGCCGAGCAGGACGCGGTGCGAAAGCCCACGACGCACAGATGCCCCAGCCCGTAGGAAACAGGAATCAGCAGCAGTCGCTCCACCCGGCGGCGGGCCTCCTCCCGCTGCCGAAGCAGAAACCAGAGCCCGCCCAGAAGCAGGAGCAAGGCGGCATGGAGCAGCAGCCAGAAGCCCAGGGCAAGCCCGGACAGCGCCATCCACCCGCCGCTGTCCGGGGCGGCCCCGTAGAGGCACACGGAGCTTTCGCTGGAGCTGTCGCCGCTTTCGTTGATAAACTGGGTGAAATAGATCAGAAGCGGCTTGCCGCTTTCCGGCACGGCCGCCGCATCCTGCACGCCGGGCCGCTGAAACAGCCTGTCCCATGGGGAGGTCCACACCTCCAGATGGTAGACCGTATTCCGGCTTTCCGGATCGGCGACCTTCAGCAGCCGGTAATTGGTGACCCTGCCGCTGAAGGAGAGCCCGACCGCGCCCCCGTCGGTCTCCGTCACCGTCACCAGCTCCGGCGAATAGGGAAGGTACTCCGGCGCGGTCAAAAAAGAAAGAATCGACAACAGAAGCGCCAGCAGCACCGCCGAAGTGCAAAGAACGGTCTGTACCTTTTTCCGAAGCAGCGCTTTTTTCAGCCGCCTCAACGGTTCAGCGTCCACGTCGATTTCCGGCGCTGCCGGTACCGGCTCCCGCAGCTTTTCCAGCTCCACGCGGCATGCGGGGCAGCCCTTCAGATGCTCCTTCACCAGCTCCGTCGTTGCCTCCGAGCCCAGCTTCTCCGCATACAGCGGCAGAAGATCCCGGACAATATCGCATTCATGCTTCATCATCGTCCGCCTCCATTCTTTTCCGAATCATGCTTCGCGCCCGGTGATAGGTGACGCAAGCCCAGTTCTCCGTCCTGTGGAACAGCGCCCCGATCTGCCGGAAGCTCATGTCCCCAAGGGCGCGCCACAGGAAGACCTCCCTGTACGGGTCGGGCAGCTCATGAAGCAGGCGTTGAATCTGCCGCGCCCGTTCGCCCCGCAGCAGAAATTCCTCCGGCGATTCGCCCTCCTGTGTAAGCGCAAGCCGCTCCGCCGCCTCGACAGGCGTGGCTCTGCGGCTTTGCTTCAGATGGGTATAGTAGCAGTTTTTGGCGATCTGGCACAGCCATACCCGAACGTCGCAATCGCCCCGAAAGGAGTCGACGCTCTTCATCGCACGGAAGAACGCTTCGCTGGTAACGTCCTCCGCCAGCCGTTCGTTCCCGCCGGACAGCCGCCTGACGTAGAGAAACACGTCCCGGAAATAGTCCCTGTAAAGCTGATCAAAGTCCGTCACCCGATCACCTCCTTGCCCGGTTCACCTATATGACGCTGAAAAAGGAAAAACCTTACAGGATTTTGAAAAAAACGAAGCATTTTTAGAAAAAGACAGGACGGGCCGGCGCAAAACGCGCAAGCCCGTCCTTGGGAAGGGGTTATGGCAACAGCTCTTTCAGGTCGTTCTCCGGGGTGGAGATGGGCGCAATGCCGAAGCTTTCCACCAGATGGTTCAGCACACCCGGCGAAACGAACGCCGGCAGCGTAGGCCCAAGACGGATGTTCCGGATCAGGCTGCCGTAATAGTCGCACTGAGCCTCGAAGGAAGTCTCCTGCTCCTCCTGATCGGTACTGACCCGGGCGTAAGCGGCCACCCGGGGCTTCCGTACCGGCTGCAGGGGGACTGCGGCACAGGCCCGCATCCTGGCCGGGATGGCGGTGACCTTCCGCCCGTCCGGCATGACCCGGACGGCTTCCGGAGGGGCGGCTGTCATGAACTGCGTCATCCCTGATTTCCCTCCTTCTTCCGTTTCAGGTTATGGAGCCGGGCCTGCTCCCGCATCTCCTCCGTCCAGCTTTCGGCCCGGGAGCGGTCCTTCCAGAACCTTTCCGCTTCCCGCCCGTCCTGAAAAACAAAGACCAGATGATTGTCCTTCGGTATCCGGATCTCCTTCAGAACCGTCAGAGCTTCTTCCGTGATCACTTTTACCCCCAGCGCTTCCTCTGTGATTCGATATAAGGTTTCCTCGGGGATCTGCTTGGCCGGGCAGAAGGCCTTGCCCCTTTTGCAGATAAGTCCAGCACTGCCAGGTGATGCGGGATACGTTGGTCCTGCGCCGGTAATGCTGTCCGCAGCAGCCGCAGACGATCCGACCGGAAAAGGGATACCGGGCGGTGGTAGGCTTCTGCACGTTGGTCTTTTCCCGGTTGGCCTGCAGCGTTTGCCGGGCCAGGGCATAGGTCTCCCGGTCAATGATGGCCGGGTGGGAATCCTGGACATAATACTGTGGCAGCTGGCCCCGGTTCACCACCTTCTTCTTGGTCAGATGATCCGAACAGAAGGTCTTCTGCAAAAGGGCGTCGCCCATATACTTTTCGTTGGTCAGCATCATGCGGATCAGTCCGGAAGACCACCGGCCGCCCAGCCGGCAGGGGATCTGCTCCCGCAGCAGTGCTTCCGCGATCAGATTGCTGCCCAGACCGTGGGTGTAGTCGTGAAAGACCCTGCGCACCACGGCGGCCTCCTCCGGATCGATGACAATCCTGCCTCCCTGGCTGCGGTAGCCGTAGAGCAGCATCAGGTTCATGGGCCTGCCTTCGGAGAAGTCCTTGCGCACCCGCCATTTGCAGTTCTCGGATACGCTCCGGCTTTCCTCCTGGGCGAAGGAAGCAAGGAAGGAAAGCATCAGCTCTCCGTCCCCGCTCAGGGTGTCCAGCCGTTCTTTTTCAAAGAACACGGAAATCCCCATCTCCTTCAGTTTCCGGGCCGTTTCCAGCAGGGTGACGGTGTTCCGGGCGAAGCGGCTCACCGACTTGGTCAGAATCCGGTCGATCTTTCCTGCCCGGCAGTCCGCCAGCAGCCGCCGGAATTCCGGGCGCTCGTCCCGGGTGCCGGTGCAGTCCGCGTCCGCATAGCAGCCCGCGTAGGTCCAGCCGGGATGGTTCTGGATGAGCTGACTGTAGTAGCTGATCTGCCGGGACAGGGAATGGAGCATGGCGTCCTTGCCGGAGGAAACCCGGGCGTAAGCGGCTACCCGGAGCAGCCGGGGCCGCGGCGCGGGGTGCGCCAGGGGATGAATCACTTTTTCCATCAGGCTTTTCGCCTCCTTTCCCGTTCATATTCGCTCTTATGAGGGAAGCTATCAAGCGTTATTTTGATACAAACCGCCCCATACAGGGGAGAATTTCCGGCGCAGAAACCTATCGATCTGCACAAATTCTCCGGGTGTGACCAGCCCGTCCTCCCGCATTTGCTTTGCAATGGAAAGGGCCGCCCGGTAGTTCAGTTCCCGCTCGAACTGCTCCTTTGTCAGTATGGGCGCGGTCGGTTCAGCTTCCTCCCGAGGGGAGGCCGTCGGCTTTTTGTTTGTCGCTGCTGCAGTCAGGTCTGCTTCCAATCGACGGGAATGCGTTTCCTTTTCGCTCTCCCCGGACGGAGACGCAGTGCTTCCAAAGCGATGACGGATATAGCAGGCGTGGCTGCAGTACTTTCTGGAGGCGCTTCCGCCCGTCAGCAGCGCGCCGCACCCGGCGCAGTACCGGGGATCCTTGCCCAGCAGGTTATGCTTCCGCCAATAGGCGGTGCGGCAGGCCGGGCTACAGAACAGGCGCTCCCGCCTGCCGGGAAGCGGGTGAACAGGCGCGCCGCAGTTCCGGCATCGGCACTCCGCGCTTTGCGCAGTCTTGCCCGCCTGCGCTCCGTTCCGGCGGCAGAAGGTTTTGACGGTGTCCGGGGAAAGCCCCAGCTTTTCGCCGATCTCGCGATAGGTCATTTGCCGCTCCCGATAGTGAAGGATCCATGTCTTCTGTTCCTGGGTCATGTCCGGCCTTCCTTTCCGAAGTAATGAAAAAGCGGAGGCCGAAGCCTCCGCACAGCTCACAGTCTCCAGTCATCCCTCAACCTGAGAAAATGCTCCGGATACCCAGCCCACCCTGCCCGCAATTTCCAATGCGTGCCAGCCGTTTGGAGCGGTGGCCACATAGGGAAAGCGCTGCCCGGCGGACGCCTGAGTGATCCCGCCGTACTTTTCACCGTTGCCGCAGCGGATGTTGACCCTGCCGCCGGAAGAGACGATCTCCACTTTCTTTTCGCCGCTCACGGGAGGCTGATCCGCGCCGGAATCTTCCGCGTCGGAGACCGCGTCCATAAGAGCGTCGTGGGTCAGGTTCCCGTACTTCCCGTCCGCGGCCAGCCCGGCCTTTTTCTGGAAAGCCCGTACCGCCTTTTCGGTTTCCGCTCCGAACTTCCCGTCCGCGCCGTATTTCGCCAGGGAATAGCCCAGCTTCATCAGCTGTTCCTGCAGGGACTGCACGTCCGTTCCCCGGCTGCCTTTCTGCAATAAACGACCGCCCAGCGCCGCCTGCGTGAAGGAGTTCCCGCCCGGGCTGTCAAACCCGGCGTTTCCATAATCCAGGAAGGGGATCTGATACCAGTAGGTCCAGTCCCGTTCCGCGATTCTGGTTTTGACGCAGCCGTAGGCAAAGCCCCGCCATTCCACCGCATAGCCGCCGCCTACAGTGTAGCCCACGTGCCCGTCCCGGTACAGCGCCAGCCCGATCACGTCCGGCAGGGTATCCATGGTTCCCCAGGCCATGCCTTTGGATTTGGCGTAGCTGAACATACAGTTGGCTCCTTTGTCCGGGCAGCCGTTGGCGCCATAGCGGCTGGCTACGGCCTTGTCCGTCCCAATGGCCTCCAGGGCGGACTGACCGCCGCCCGTCCAGCAGTAGCCCTTCAGACCCCCGATGCAGTCGCAGACCACGGTCCTGCTCCGAATATCCTGCTGATAGCGGGCGGTACGGGCGCTGCCGTAATGGGACGGATACTGCCGGCTTTTCCGGTTCAGCAACGCTGCGGTGGCCTTGTAGGCGCAGGCGCCGTACCAGTAGGGCTGTCCCAGCATCTTTTCGCAGAACGCGGCAAAGTGCTCATTGGTGAAAGGGATATTGATTCGCTCGCTCATTGCTGCGCATCCTCCTTGTTGTCAATATCGTCGATACGCCCATGTAGCTGCGCCAGCACGGACTTGAGCTTCTCAGGGATGGGCAGTCCCAGAAGCGCAGCGTTCTCCAGCATGGACACGGATTCGTTGGAGAGATAGAAGCACACTACCGCGCTGCGCAGCGCATCACCGGTACCCACCACATGCAGGTCTACAATGTGCGCCACGCCCACCAGCATCAGGATCAGCACCTTTTTGCAGATGCCCTTGAAGCCTACGGCGCTGGACAGCTGCTTGTCCGCAATGGCACACATGAGGCCGGTGATGTAGTCCAGCACCATGAAGATGAGCAGTGCGGTCATCAGACCGTCCACGCCGCCCACGAAGTACCCGATCCAGCCACCAAGAGCGGTGAACGCCATCTGAATTTTCGCCCATATGATGTCAATGGAAAAGTTTCTCATGTCATTTCCTCCTTTGGCTTTTCGCCTTATTGATGTATAGCAAAGCCGCCTCTCGTCAGGAGAAGCGGCTCGTGCCCTGAGAATATGGATGCCAGACGCTTAAAGAATACAGAATGGAAAGGAATCGTGCTTATCCAGTCTGTTGCCGCTCCAGCGCGGCCACCCGCGCCACCAGCACGGCGATCAGGTCCTCATAGCTGATGCCTTTGGAAATGCCGTCGCCTTCCCTGATTTCATGGCAGATCTCCGGCATCACCGGAAGGGTATCCTCGTAGATCAAACCATAACGCTTCCAGTTCCGCCGGTCGTCGTTATAGATGAAAGACACGGGAACCAGCCTGTCCATTTTGTCTCCCATGGCGGGTAGCAGCTGAATGTCATGCTTGATCTCCCGGCTGGAATCGCTGGCCCGGCTGTTGTAGTGAAC
>CAKUCE010000182.1 GCA_934643535.1 uncultured Clostridia bacterium
CCGGCGGAAGCCCCCAAGGCAAAGGAAGAAAAGAAGGAGCCTGCTCCCGCACCCGTGAAGCAGGAGGAGAAACAGCCCGTGCAAAAGCTGGAAGAGAAACAAAAGGTTCAGGAAGAAAAGAAGCCCGCTCCCGCCGCAGCCCCCCAGACGGCGAAGGAGAACGCGGCCAAACCCGAAAAGCCCGCTCAGGCCGTGCCTGCCCCGGCACAGCCTGCCAGCGTCAAAACAGCGCCCCAGCAGCATAATGCTCCGGCGCAGCCCGCTGCCGCCCGCCCGGCGGCGCAGAGGCCTGCTCCCGCATCCCAGCAGGCTCCGCGGCCCGTGCAGCAGCAGGCCCGGCCCGTTCCCCAGCAGGGCGCGCGTCCTGTGGGCAACGGCCCCCGTCCCGCCGGCCCCTATGGCCGCCCCGCAAATCCGCAGGGCCCGTATGGCCGACCTGCCAATCCGCAGGGTCCCTATGGCCGTCCCGCGAATCCGCAAGGCCCGTATGGCCGACCTGCCAATCCGCAGGGTCCCTATGGCCGCCCGGCGAACCCGCAAGGCCCGTATGGCCGACCTGCCAATTCGCAGGGTCCCTATGGCCGCCCGGCGAACCCGCAGGGCCCCTATGGCCGTCCTGCCAATCCGCAAGGCCCGTATGGCCGTCCCGCCAATCCGCAGGGCGGAGCGCAGCGCCCCGCAGGCGGCTTTGGTCGTCCGGCTGGCGGCAACCGTCCTCCCATGGGCGGCGGTCGCTCCAAGCCCTCCGTTGATCTGGCTCCCGTGATGGAGAAGGAGCGGGTCAGCAACTACGATCCCAACAAGAAGAATTACGTCCGTCAGCATGACCCGGAGCGCGTGGCCAAGAACCGCAAGCAGCTGGCCCGGGATCAGTTCAACGGTTTCGACGACGACGTGGTGCGCGGCGGTCGCCGTGCCCGGGTCAAGAAGCCCAGCGCTCAGCAGCTGATGGCTCCCATCAAGATCGAAAAGGCCTATATGACCGCCGAGACCATCACTGTCAAGGATCTGACCGAGCGTATCGGCAAGCCCGCCGGCGAGATCCTCAAGAAGCTGCTGATGCTGGGCGTGATGGCCAACATTAACAGCGAACTGGACTACGATACCGCCAGCCTGGTCTGCAGCGACTTTGGCGTGACGCTGGAGCTGAATCTGGCCAAGACCGCCGAGGACGACCTGAAGGAGACCGACTTCGAGGACGCCGAAGAGGATCTGGTCACCCGGCCTCCGGTGGTTACCATCATGGGCCACGTTGACCATGGCAAGACCTCGCTGCTGGACTACATCCGTCATTCTCACGTGACCGCCGGGGAAGCTGGCGGCATTACCCAGCATATCGGCGCGTACACCGTCACCATTGACGGCCGCATTATTACCTTCCTGGACACTCCCGGCCACGAAGCCTTCACCGCCATGCGCGCCCGCGGCGCCATGTGTACCGACATCGCCGTGCTGGTGGTGGCGGCGGACGACGGCGTGATGCCGCAGACCATCGAAGCCATCAACCATGCCAAGGCCGCCGAAGTGCCGATCATTGTCGCCATCAACAAGATGGATAAGCCGGGCGCAAGTCCCGAGCGCATCAAGCAGGATCTGACCAACTACGGTCTGGTCTGCGAGGACTGGGGCGGCGACACCATCATGGTGCCCGTCAGCGCCATCACCGGAGAAGGCGTGGATAATCTGCTGGAAATGATCCTGCTGGAAGCGGATGTGCGCGAGCTGCGCGCCAACCCCAACCGCATGGCCAAGGGCGTTATTATCGAAGCCAAGCTGGATAAGGCCCGCGGCCCGCTGGCAACCGTGCTTCTGCAGAACGGTACTTTGCACGTGGGCGACAACGTGGTAGCCGGACTGGCCAGCGGTCGTGTCCGCGCCATGGTCAACGACAAGGGCGAGCGCGTGAAGTCCGCCGGTCCCTCCATGCCCGTGGAGATTTCCGGCTTTACCGACGTGCCCAGCGCGGGCGATGAAATGATGGCCGTGGAAGACGACCGTCTGGGCCGTCAGGTGGTCGAGGAACGCCGCGACAAGCTGAAGGCCGCTCGTGTGGCTTCGTCCGCCAAGGTGTCGCTGGATAACCTGTTCAGCCGCATCGACCAGAGCAAGATGACCACCCTGAACCTGATCGTCAAGGCCGACGTGCAGGGCAGCGTGGAGGCCGTCAAGCAGGCGCTGGAGAAGCTCAGCAACGATCAGGTGCGCGTCCGCGTACTGCACAGTGCGGTAGGCGCGGTCACCAAGGACGACGTGAACCTTGCCTCCGCGTTTGATGCGATCATCATCGGCTTCAATATCCGCCCGGACAACAACGCCAAGGAAGCGGCGGACCGCGAGGGCGTGGACATTCGTCTGTACCGCGTGATCTATCAGGCCATCGAGGACATCGAAAAGGCCATGAAGGGTCTGCTGGCCCCCGAGTACAAGGAGGTTCTGCTGGGCCATGCCGAGGTGCGCAACACCTTCCGCATCACCGGCGCAGGCACCGTGGCGGGCTGCTATGTGCAGGACGGCAAGATGCAGCGCAACGCGCAGGTACGTCTGCTCCGCGACAACATTGTGGTTTTCGAAGGCAAGCTGAACAGCCTGAAGCGCTTCAAGGACGACGCGAAGGAAGTGGCTGCGGGCTACGAGTGCGGCATCAGCTTCGACGGCTACAACGACATCAAAGAGGGCGATATCATCGAGTGCTTCATCATGGAAGAAATCGAACGCTGACCTCAGGAGCAGTGCTCCTGAACCCCGGACTGCGCGGCAATGCTGCGCAGGGGGAGAAGCGCGTGGAGTTGGCTGGGGTTTTACCGCCGTCGGGCGGAAGGCCCTCCGGCTCGCGGGTTTGGGTAGGAAGGGCGTAAAAATCTCTGCTCGAAGCGGCGAAAAAGCTGCGCTTTGAGAAACGTTCGTTCTGATTTGCGTGAAGCATGAATTGCAGGTTTGCTTATTTTGGCCGCGCGCTGCGCGGCCAATTTTGGAATAGGGGGAAGGACGGGCCTTCCCTCACAGAACCTTTGCTGCCAAAGGAGGAAAGGCATTGAGTTATCAGCGTATTGACCGTATCAGCGAGCAGGTTCGCCGGGAGGTGGATCGCATCATCCGGGAAGACCTGTCCGACCCGCGCATTCAGGGCACCTACAGCGTCACCCGAGCGGACGTGACCCGCGACCTGCGCTATGCCAAAATTTACGTCAGCATTCTGGAAGAAGAAAACCGCAAGCCCATGATGGCCGCGCTGAAAAAGGCTGCCGGGTTTGTGCGTCACCAGCTGGGCGAGCAGATGATTATCCGCTACGCGCCGGAAATTCTTTTCGAGCTGGACAACAACATTGAATACGGCATTCACATTGCGTCTGTTTTGAAGCAGGTACAGGCGGAAGAAGACGCCGGGGAGGAATCCGATGAGGAGTGACCCGCCGGAGGAGCTGCTGCGGCAGCTGCGGCAGGGCGGCGAAGCGGTGCTGTTCTGTCATGTGGCCCCCGACGGGGACACGCTGGGCAGCGCCCGGGCGCTGGAGCTTCTGCTGAAGGGGCTGGGCTGGCGCACGTCGATGGTCGTGGACGGAGAGCTTCCGGCCCGGTTGCGCTTTTTGCCCGGCCTGACGCTTTGCCGCCCGGAGGAATGGGACATGCCCGAAAATGCCGCGGCGATCGCCGTGGACGTGAGCAGCCCTGACCGGCTGGGCAAGGCGGAAGCGCTGTACAATGCTGCTGCGCATCGCTGGGTCATCGACCACCACGGCACCAATCCCCGGTTTGGCCAGATCAACTGGGTCGAGGGGGATGCGCCCGCCACGGGAATTCTGGTGAACCGGCTGTATCGTGCCTTGGAGGTTCCGCTTTCACGGGAAGCGGCTATTTGCCTGTATACGGCCCTTTCCACCGACACGGGGAATTTTGTATACGACAGTGTGAACGGCGAATGTTTCGAAATGATGGCCGGGCTGATGGAAGCCGGACTGCCCCTTGCGGAGATCAGCCGCGTTCTGTTCCGTGAAAAGCGGGAGGATTTCGTCCGTCTGCTGGGCGTGACGCTGCCGTCTCTGCGGGTAACGGAGGGCGGCTGTATTGCAGGGCTGTGCACGTCGCTGGAACATTTTCGTCAAAATGGCCTGAACCCGGCGGAAACCGAAGGCGTGGTGGATTATGCCATCGACATTCAGGGCGTTTGCATGGCCTATTATCTGCACGAGCAGGAAGAAAACGTGATGAAGGTCAGCTTCCGGGCACTGCCGCCCTATCGGGTGGATCAGGTTGCCCGGCGATTCGGCGGCGGCGGCCATCCGCAGGCGGCGGGCTGTACGCTGCGTATGCCCGCTGCACAGGCCGTGAGGGAAGTCGAAACGGCGCTGCATCAGGCGTTGGAGGAGCAGAGAAACTCATGAGTGAAGCGAAAAAGCCCCCCTGCGGCTTTCTGAATATTCTCAAGCCGCCGGGAATGACCTCCTCGCAGGTGGTCGGCTATGTGCGCTGGCTGCTGAACGGGGCCAAGGTCGGCCACGGCGGCACCCTCGACCCGGAAGCCTCCGGGGTACTGCCGCTGATGATCGGCAAGGCTGCGCGGCTGTTCGACTACATGCAGGAGAAGGAAAAGGTCTACGTGACGGAAGTCGCCTTTGGCGCGTCCACCGACACGCAGGACGCGCAGGGTCAGGTGATCGCCGCCGGGGAGAATTACCCGGACGAGGCGGCCCTGCGGAAGGTGATCCCTTCCTTTACAGGGCAGCTCTGGCAACGGCCTCCCATGTACAGCGCGCTCAAGCAGGACGGACAACGTCTGTACGAGCTGGCCCGGAAAGGCCGGACGGCGGAGATCCCCAGGCGCGAGGTCACGGTGCATTCTCTGGAACTGCAGAGCATGACGGAGAATCATGGCGCGCTGCTGAAGGTGCGCTGCTCCAAGGGGTTTTATGTCCGTACGCTCTGCAATGATCTGGGCGAAGCGCTGGATTGCCCCGCCCACATGCGCTTTCTGCTTCGGGCGGAAAGCGGGGTCTTCACCTTACAGACGGCGGTCACGCTGGAACGGCTCCGTCAGGCTAAAGAAAGCGAAGCTATTGAAACGCTGCTGCTGCCTCCGGAAACGGTGCTGCGGCACCTGCCATGGCTGGACACGCCTGCCCGGATGGAAAAGCCCCTGCGCAACGGCGGCAGACTGCCGGTTTCCGCCTTTGAGGGTGGAGAAAAAGTCCCGGAGGGCGGCGACGCCTGTCTGTGGCTGGCGGGAGAGCTGATGGGCGTGGCCCGCCGGCAGAACAATGAATGGAAGATTCGCACATGGCTGGGCGAATGAGGAAAGCAAAATGAAGGTCATTCTGAACGGAAAACACAGCGAAGAGTCCAGCGTTCTGGCGCTGGGCATGTTCGACGGCGTGCATATCGGTCATCAGGTGCTGCTGGAACGGGCGCGGACGCTGCATATGCGCTGCGGCGCTCCGGTGGTGGTCTGCACCTTTGCCAGGCACCCCATGGAGCTGATCGCCCCCGAAAAGGCTCCCCGGCTGCTGACCACGCTGGAAGAGCGGATCTCTCTGATCTCTCATGCCGGGGCGGACGTGTTTTTTGCCATGCCCTTTGACGAGCAGATGCGGGATCAGCCGCCGGAATGCTATGTGGGCGAACTGGTGCGCCGCCTGCATCCCAAGGCGGTCGTCTGCGGTTATAACCATAGCTTCGGCGCGGGGGGGAGCGGTTCACCGGCGCTGCTGCAGGCGTTGGGCGCGGCGCTGGGCTTCGAGGTCAGCGTGGTGCCGCCCATCACCCTTCACGGGCAGGAAATCAGCTCCACGGCCATTCGGCAAAAGCTGACGGAGGGCGACGTTTCCGGGGCGCGGGCGCTGCTGGGCCGTCCCTACAGCCGACGGGTCGAGCTGAACCGTCAGGAGAACGTCTGGGCCATTCGGCTACTGGACGCGGAAAAGCAGGGCCTTCCTGCCGGAAGGTATCGATGCGTGTTTTCGGCGGGAGAGCAGAGCCTTCCCGTTACCGTCCGTCTGGATGGTGAGACCGGCGGAACGCTGCTTCTGAACGGAGAAGAACCCTCGCTGCAAAAGTGCCTGAATGAGGGCCGGGGACGGCTGTTCTTCTGGCAGGTAGCCAGATAAAAATGCGGCATGGACGCTGAAGAAGTGGAAATGCAGGAGGCGCTGCTGCAGGGACTACTGCCGTAGTCCCTGCTCTTTTCGTGTCACACCTGCGGTG
>CAKUCE010000183.1 GCA_934643535.1 uncultured Clostridia bacterium
TATACATACTCAAATTTTGCAGGTTGGGATGCTTCGATGCAGCTTGGATATTTCTGCAACGCAAAATGCCAGCGTGGGTTCAAATCCACGCTGGCATTTGTAGCGAGCCATGAGGCCCGTCGCCGAATGGCGGTCTGTACTCGCCAACATACTGGAAATCACACCAGACCCGCGAGCCGCGAGGCCCGTCGCCGAGCGGCGGTAATTCAACGGCCAGGCCGCATGTCCCGCTAGTGCCCTGCGCGCATGGCGCGCAGTCCGGGGTCAAGGGGCACTGCCCCTTGTGCGAGCCATGAGGCCCGTCGCCGAATGGCGGTCTGTACTCGCCAACATACTGGAAATCGCACCAGACCCGCGAGCCGCGAGGCCTTCCGCCGAGCGGCGGTAATTCAACGGCCAGGCCGCATGTCCCGCTAGTGCCCTGCGCGCGCATAGCGCGCAGTCCGGTCTTCAGGGGTACTACCCCTGAAATTGTGAAGATTTTGTTGCAATCCTACTTGATTTTTTTCATAATTAGTTTTACAATGTAAACAAGGCTGTAAATAAGTCTTTTCAAGGCAAAGCACTGCAGAAAGGAACGAATTTTCCATGGCGAAACGCATCCTCCTTGTTGACGATGAGCCCCTGATTGTTAAGGGTTTGAAATATACGCTGGAACAAGAAGGCTTCGAGACGGATTCCGCCGCCGACGGCGACGAAGCGCTGACCAAGTTCTTTGCAGGCCACTACGACTTCATCCTGCTGGACGTGATGCTGCCCAAGGTGGACGGCATTACCGTGTGCCAGCGGATCCGGGAGCACAGCAATGTGCCCATTATCATGCTGACCGCCAAGGGGGAACAGATCGACAAGATTCTGGGGCTGGAATACGGCGCGGACGACTATATGACCAAGCCTTTCAATATTCTGGAGGTCAAGGCGCGGATCAAGACCATTCTGCGCCGCACCGCCGCGTCCAGCCAGAACGACGTGCGCCGCACCATCCGTGTGCATGATATGGAGATCAACTCCGTCAACCGCTCTGTCACGCTGGGCGGCAACGAGGTACGGCTGACCGCCAAGGAGTTCGACCTGCTGCAGGTGTTCGTTAATAACCGGGGCAAGGTGTTCAGCCGGGAGTCCCTGCTGGAGACCGTTTGGAAGTACGACTACACCGGCGATGCCCGCACCGTGGACGTCCATATCCGCCGGCTTCGCGAGAAGATCGAACGCAATCCCGCCCAGCCCGAATTCATCTTCACCAAATGGGGAGTGGGTTACTATTTCACCGACAAGGACTAAACATCCCTTTTCTTCCATTCGCTGGAAGATCATGCTCGCCTTCCTGCTCATTGTAGGGGTCAGCTACTATCTGGTAGCGACCTCCCTCATCGGGCTGGTGGGCGATTCTTTGTTCAGCGACCGCATGCGGCAGGATCATGCCGCCGCTGATAAGCTGGCGGCGGAGCTGGGGCCGCTGTACGCCGCCCGGGATATGGAAAGGGCTCAGCAGCTGATGGAAACCGCCGGGGGCGAATTGGGCGGACGGCTGATGCTGCTGGATCAGAGCGGCAAGGTGCAGCTGGATACCTTCTGCGAGCTGAACGGCTCCCGGCTGGAGCTGCCGGAGGTGGTGTCGGTTTTGTCCATGGGCAGCGCATCGGACTACGGCGTTCACCGGCTGGATGAAAACGGCGGAGAGAGCGGCTGGCTTCAATGGCTCAGACCCTACGACCCCAACGCGGAATGGGTGGCCTACTGCACCTCCGCGCTGACGGCGGACGGCGTGGTGCAGGGCGTGCTGCTGTATTCCTCGCCGGTGCAGGAAATGATGGACCGCCTGTCCTCGCTGCAGACCCGGATGGTGGTGTATTTCCTCATCGCTGCGGCGGCGGCCATGGTGATCGCGCTGATCTTCTCCCGGGTGCTGACCCGGCCCATCGTCTCTCTGACGAAGAGCATCCAGCGCATGGGCCACGGCGACCTGTCCGTGCGGGTACCGGTGAAGGGCTCCGGCGAGCTGCGGCGGCTGAGCGAAACCTTCAATACCATGTCCGAAAAGCTGCAGATGCTGGATACCAGCCGCAACCAGTTCGTCTCCAACGCCAGCCACGAGCTGAAAACGCCGCTGGCTACCATGAAAATTCTGTTGGAAAATATCATCTATCAGCCGGAAATGGACGCGGACATGCGCACCGAGTTCCTGACCGACATCAATAAGGAGATCGACCGGCTGAACAGCATCATCAGCGACCTTCTGACGCTGGTGAGTATGGACTCGAAGGCCATGCGCCTGAACCGTACCACCTTCAGTCTGGCGCAGGTGATCACCGATACGGCCCACCGGCTTCAGCCCGTGGCCGAGACGCATCATCAGGAATTGAAGCTGGCCCTGAACGACCGCTGCGAAATGTACGCCGACTGCGCCAAGCTGACGCAGGTGGTGTACAACCTGATGGAAAACGCCATCAAGTACACGTAGGAGGGCGGCACGGTGAAGGTGCGGCTGATCCGCTCCGGCCGGGACGCGGTGATGACCGTCACCGACAACGGCCCCGGCATTCCCCGGGAGGATCAGGCCCATATTTTCGACCGCTTCTACCGGGTGGACAAGGCCCGCAGCCGGGAGACCGGCGGCACGGGTCTGGGCCTGAGCATCGTGCATCAGATGGTGCTGATGCACGGCGGCAGCGTGTCCGTGGAAAGCGAAGAAGGCAAGGGCTCCACCTTTACCGTGGAACTGCCCATCCATCAGGGATGAGCCAAGGAGAGACGTCTATGAAAGGAAACCGAAAGCGCCGGGGAATGCTGGCGGGCCTTCTGGCTGCGCTGTGCGGGCTGCTTTGCTCCTGCACCCGGGCGGCGAATCCGCTGGTGCAGGCCGAGGCCACGCCGTTGCCCGGAGTGGAACAGCGCCTTCATGCCGCCGCCGCTGCGGAGGACAACGCCGCTTCGTGGGACGCGGTGCTGTATTTCCGCTATCTGGACTATCCCATGCTGACAGGGGAAAGCCGCACGCTGACCGTCCGGAAGGACGAAAGCAGCGAAGCGGCGCTGCTGCGGGCGCTGCTGGCCGGGCCGTCCGCCGGGGAAATGAATCTTCGCCGGGCGCTGGGGGAGGACGTGGGCCTGAAGGAAGTCACCGCCAGCGGCGACATGCTGTTTATCACATTGACCAATTCCCTGCTGCGGGACGGCATTCCAGATGCATGGCAAACGGACGATTTCTGGGCGGAGGAAGCTCCTGTCCGCCGCCGGCTGGCCATGGCCAGCATTGCGGACACGGTAATGGAGAACCTGCCCTACACCCGGGTGCAGATCCTGATCGACGGGGGAGAGAGCGCCGCCATCCGGCTGGATCGAAGCTATTACCTGACCGGGGAGCAAGGCCCCGCCGACCCGCTGAGCCGGGACGAAAGCCTGCTGCTGAGCCCGTACAACACCGCCGTCCTGCTGATGGAGGCATGGCGAAGCCGGGATCCTGACACGATCTACGATTTCACCGTGGCGGAGAATCTGCCGGTGCCGGAACAGTTCCGGACGGAGCTGGACGCGGCCCAGAGCCTGTCGGACTATGCGCTGACCGCCGGGATGGTCAACGGCGACCGGGCGTCCCTGAATGTGAGCGCGACCCTGCTGACGGACGGCGCGTCCTCCACCTTGGAGGCGTGGCCGCTGACGCTGGAAAAGCAGGGCGGCGTGTGGAAAATCCCGCTGGAGACCCTGCGGCGGCTGATGGGGCTGTAAGAAAGGGAAAAACATCTGTTCACGGGCGCAGGCGATCGAAGCGAGCCCGTAAACCGCAAAAGGAGAGAGAACTGCCGTGAAAGGGAAAAAACGCGCGTTGGCGCTGCTGCTGGCGGCGCTGCTGCCGGGGTTATGCGCCTGCCAGACCGGGGACGGCCTGCCTGCGTCGGAGGTCTCTCCGGAGATCACCCTGCCCCCGGCAGTTCAGAGCTATGTGGCGCCCATCGGCGACGCGGCGCTGGAATACACCGCCGACGCTACGCTGTACCTGCCCCGGCACAGCGGCAGTCGGCTGACCGCCCTGGTCAGCCCGGTGACGTTTTCCGCGTCCCGGCCCCGGGCGGAAAGTCTGGTACGGGCGCTGCTCAATCATTCGGGCACGTCCACCGCAGCCGCGCTGGGCGGAAAGGTCAAGCTGGCCCTGTACGGGGCCAATCCGGTGGAGGTCAGCCGGAACGCGGCCACGGTGAATCTGGCTGCTTCGGCCCTTCAACTGAATCGCGGCGATCTGTACATCGCTTTTCAGGCCATTGCCAATACACTGACGGAACTGAAGGAGATCGACTATGTGAATTTCCTGATCGTCGATCATCCCGTGGGGCTGGACGTGGCCAATACCCTGCCCATGGGATCGTTTGGCCGCAGCCTGAGCGAAGATCTGTCCTCGGTCTATGAGCAGCGGCTCAGCCGCCGGGTGGGCCTGAATGAAAGCGCGGAGGACAAGTCCCTTTCCGCCAATGTGACGCTGTATTATCCGCTGGCGGGCACGCCGGGACTGTTGAGCGAGGTGCGGTCTCTGAGCTTTGCCAACCAGAAGCCCTCGGATATGATCCTTCAGATCATGCGGGAGCTGAGCAAGGGCGCGTCGGTTCCGGAAATCGATGCGCCGCCGCTGAACCTGCTGGTGGAGATGCTGACCGGCGAACCGGAGGTCGCCTATTCCGACGAACTGGGCGGCAATGTGATCACGCTGAATTTCTCCTATTCCCTGAACGACATGCTGGAAAAGGCGAACGTGAGCCGGGCCAACTGTATGGCCTCGCTGTGCTACACCCTGTGCAGCTTTTTCCCCGCCGCGTCGGGCGTGACCGTGACCATCGGCGAGCAGCCGGTGGAAACGCTGATGCTGACGGACAGCTTTACCAGTTCCATCGTTTTTACCGATCAGGTGATGAGGCGGGCGGATTTTGCTTCGCTGCTCTGCGACCTGTGTACGCTGTACTTTGCCAACGGCGAGGGACGGGGATTACAGGCCAGCAGGCGTCCGGTGGTCTATTACCAGAAGCAGAATCCGCGGGCGCTGCTATTGGAGCTGAGCAAGGGGCCGCAGCCCTACGACGAAGTCTCCGGTCTGGCGGCGGTGATGCCGGAGGACAGTTTATCGGACGCGGACATTCTGGGGCTGGCGCTATCCGGGCGGACGGTTCTGGTGAATTTTGCTCCTGCGTTTCTGGAGGCAGGGCAAGGTATGGACGGCCAGCAGGAGCGGCTTTTCGTCTACGCCATGACGAACACGCTCTGTGAGAACCAGACGATCGGCAGCGCGGCGTACTTTATTTCCGGCGCGATGCCGGAGGGTTTTTCCGGGGAAATTTACTGGGGCGGGGAGTTTTATCCTTTGAAATAAAGAAAAAGCGGAAGCGGCGCAGGTGTGCGGCTTCCGTTTTTTCATTGTGCGGCCATTTTGCTGTGGAATCATTTTCCCGGCGCGGGTGTTGGGTTTGCAGCTCTATGGGTTCTCGCCAGCTTCGGTGCCCGAAGGTTTCCAAAGGGCGAGCGGAAAGCCCTTTGGTGCGCCCACAGGCGCACACCCCTTGCACCGGGGGGGAATGACGCGCCGACTACGGCGCGGGAGCAGGGCTTGCAGCTCTATCGGTTCTCACCAGCTTCGGTGTCCGAAGGTTTCCAAAGGGCGAGCGGAAAGCCCTTTGGTGCGCCCGCAGGCGCATATCCTTGCTCCGGGTGGGGAATGATGCGCCGGCTACGGCGCGAGTGGTAGGGCTACCACCCCATGGATTTCCCGCCAGCTTCGGTGTCCGAAGGTTTCCAAAGGGCGAGCGGAAAGCCCTTTGGTGCGCCCGCAGGCGCATACTCCTTGCCCCAGGTGGGGAATGGCGCGCCGACTACGGCGGGGGAGGTGGGCTTGCAGCCCTATGGTTTCTCGCCAGTTTCGGTGCCCGAAGGTTTCCAAAGGGCGAGCGGAAAGCCCTTTGGTGCGCCCGCAGGCGCATACCCTTGTCCCGGGCGGGGAATAACGCGCCGACTACGGCGCGGGAGCAGGGCTTGCAGCCCTATGGGGCGTTCACACTTTTCTTTCGTTGGCGAAAGAAAAGTGTGCAAAAGAAAGCCAGCGGCACGGCGACTCCGGGAAAAAGCCCTTTACTGCCCATTTTTGA
>CAKUCE010000184.1 GCA_934643535.1 uncultured Clostridia bacterium
GCCGATGGTCTGGAAGCGTTCGGGGGAGATCAGCAAAAGTCCCATCCGGGGACGGCGGTTCAGATCGATCATAACAAAAACCCTCCTTAGAAACCTGTTTTTCATTATAAAGGGAAACATCTCATTTGGAGCCAGCTTCATTATAGAAGGATGACAACTAATTGTCAATGACGTTTTTGACTTTTTGCATAAAACTTTTCTTTTTGGGTTTGACAGAAAGGAGCGCTTCCGCTATACTGAGAGTAGGAAAAACCGGAAACACACGCATAGCCGTCAAAAGAAGCCGGGCAGCCTTCTGTCCGGGTCAAGGGAGAGGATCAACATGGCCGCAGCCGGAGGATGCTTTTTCAGGATCAAAGAATCCTACGCCTCATTAAGCCCCAAGGAACAGCAGATCGCCGATTATCTGACGCAGCATCCCCGTCAGGCCTCCGGCATGTCGCTGGAGGAACTGGCACAGGCCTGCGGCAGCAGCGTTTCCTCCGTGATGCGGCTGTGCAAGGCCCTGAAGCTGTCCGGCTACAAGGAACTGATGAAGAGCCTGTGCGGCGAACTGTCCGTGCTGGAGGAAAACCGGGAATTTGAGGATATTCACCCCGGTGATAACCCCGAGGCGGTGATGAATCACCTGCTGACCAGCGACTTCGGCGCGCTGCGCGCCACTATGGAAATGAACGACGCGGCGGAGCTGGAACGGGCCGTCAGCCTTTTGTGCCGGGCACGGCGCATTGATTTTTACGGCGTTGGCTCCTCCGGTCTGGTGGCGCTGGACGCCAGCAACAAGTTCGGCCGCATCGGCAAGACCGTCGTGGTCAATACCGATCCGCACAACCAGTACATCACGGCCCTTTCCCTGCGCAAGGGAGACGCGGCGGTGGTCATCTCCTATTCCGGCGAGACCACCGACACCGTCAACGTGGCCCGGGAGATCGCCGCAGCGGGCGTGGACATGATCTCCCTGACCAAGTTCGGCGCTTCATCCATCAGCGACCTGGCTTCCATCCGGCTGTTCACCGGCAGCACCGAGACCTTCATGCGCAGCGGCGCCATGAGCTCCCGCATCTGCCAGATGTTCATGATCGACGTGCTGTATACGTCCGTGTGCAGCCGCACCTATAAGGAGATACGGCCCCATCTGGAAAAGACCCGGGAGGCGGCCCTGCGGATGCATACGGCCCGGGGCGAGAATGTAAAAAAGGAAGCCTGAGCGAAGGACGATCTTATCCCGTTTGAAGACGACTCAACGTACAGGAGGAGAAATATGCATAAAGTTCTGAACGGCATCGACCGGCTGGAAGCGCTGGATCGGGAATTGAAGGGGCTGCGGCTGGGTGTGGTCACGGGCGGCGGCGCGGTCAGCCGCGAGCTGACCCCTGTGGTGGACGTGCTCTGCGGGCGCTACAACGTAACGGCCCTGTGGAACACCATCTATGGCATCCGGGGCGAATTCCAGTATGGCGAACGGGTGCCGGAGTACACGGACCCCGTCACCGGACGGCAGGTCGTCAGCATCTTCAACCGGGAGCGCATCGCCCCGTCGGAGGAAATGCTGTCGCAGGTGGACGCAGTGGTCTTCGACATTCGGGAAGCGGGCACCCGCTTCTTTGAATACCTGCACTGCTGCGCCGCGCTGATGAAGGCCTGCGCCAAGGCGGGCAAGAAGCTGGTCATCCCCGACCGCATCGCGCCCATCAACGGCGTGACGGTGGAGGGCACCGTCTGCCCGTCCACCATGCATCTGATCGTAGGCGACTACGAGCTGCCCAGCCGGACGGCGCTGACCATGGGTGAATTTGCCCGGTACGTGAACGGCGAGTTCGGCATCGGCTGCGACCTGCATATCATCCCCGTGGAGGGCTGGAAGCGAAGCTGGTACGCGGACGAAACCGATCTGCCGTGGCTGCTGCCCTCGCCCAGCCTGAACAGCTGCGCCGCCAACCTGCTGTACGCGGGCATGTGTGTGTTCGAGGGCGTCAGCACCATCAGCGAAGGCCGGGGCACCAGCAAGCCCTTCGAGCTGATCGGCGCGCCCTGGGCCGACGGCTATGAGCTGGCCGCCCGGATGAACCGCAAGGGGCTGGAAGGTGTGGCGTTCGCACCGGTGTTCTTCAAGCCCGGCAGCTCCGACTATCAGGGACAGGTCTGCAAGGGCGTGCAGGTCATCGTCCGGGATCGCACCCGCTTCGAGTCCTTCCGCACGGCCATCACCCTGCTGGATACCTTCCGGGAGCTGTGGCCTGACGAAGTGCAGTGGGCCGGCTGCTCGGCCGGTCACGATGTGAAGGAGCTGCCCTCCGCCCCGGAATTTACCCGCTATCTGGACAAGCTGCTGGCCGACCCCGACTATACCGCCGGGATCGTGAACGGCGAACAGCTCATCGACCGCTACGCCGAAGCCCGCGCCCGCTATACGCAGCGCAAGGAAAAGTATCAGCTGTACGAATGATCGTCCGAACGGATTTCCAAGCCCCGCGCCCGACCCGGCGCGGGGCTTTTTCTATCCTTCTCTCCGCCGGTTTTACAATTCTGTCACACGTGACCGGTGGGAATGTGTTATGATAGAAAGGTGAATTTGTCACGACATGACCTGAGGGAGGTTTTTCTGTGATCGACATTCAGCATGTGACCAAACGCTACGGCGCGCTGTACGCCCTGCGGGATGTGTCGCTGCATGTGGAAAAAGGCTCGGTGCTGGGGCTGCTGGGGCAGAACGGCGCGGGCAAGACCACGCTGATCAATATTCTGACGGGCTATCTGGCCCCCACCGAAGGCCGGGCGCTGCTGGCCGGGCACGACGCGCTGCTGGAGCCGGAGGAAGCCCGGAAGCGTCTGGGCTATCTGCCGGAGGTCCCGCCCCTGTATGATGAAATGACCGTGCGGGAATATCTGCGCTTTGCCGCCCGGCTCAAAGGAGTGGAAAGCCGGGCCGTGCCCGCTCATGTGGATGAGATCATGGAGCTGTGCGGCCTGACCCAGATGCAGCGGCGGCTGCTGTCCCATCTGAGCAAGGGCTACCGCCAGCGGGCGGGGCTGGCGCAGGCTTTGTGCGGCGACCCGGAGATTCTGGTGCTGGACGAGCCCACCGTAGGGCTGGACCCCAAGCAGATCACCGAAATTCGTTCGCTCATCCGCCGTTTGAGCCGGGAAAAGACGATCCTGTTTTCCTCCCATATTCTCAGCGAGGTGCAGCAGCTCTGCGACCACGTGGTCATTCTGCATCAGGGGCAGGTAAAGACCGCCATGGCGCTGGACGACGCGGACAGCACGGACGCGGTTTCCCTGCTGGTGACGGTAGGCGCGGCGGAAAAGTCCATCGTGCCCCGTCTGCGGGAGATGGACGGCCTGCGGCGGCTGACGGTCCAGCCGGACAGCCACCCCGACCGTACCACCCTAACCCTGGCCTTTTCCATCGGGGAAAGCGAGCCGGAGCGGCGGCTGTTTGCGCTGCTGAGCCGTCTGGGCGTGCCGCTGCTGCACCTGAGCCGCCAGAACGGCGATCTGGAGCAGGTATTTCTGCAGGCCATCGCGGACGAGTGAAAGGAGAAAGCCGGACGTGAAAACCATCTTCAAACGGGAATTCCTCGGCTATTACCGCACGCCGGTGGGCTATGTGTTCATGAGCGTGTTTCTGGCGCTGGCCGGGTTGATCTTTTACCTTTCCAACCTGAAAAGCCTGTCGGGCGACCTTTTGTCCTTCCTGTCCCAGATGACGCTTTTGAACATGCTGCTGTGTCCGCTTTTGACCATGCGGCTGATCTGCGAGGAGCGGCAGAAGCGCACCGATCAGCTGCTGCTGACCGCTCCGATATCGCTGGCTTCGGCGGTGCTGGGCAAATATTTTGCAGCAGCGGCGGTGCTGCTTTTGACCATTCTGTGCAGCAATCTGTACACGCTGATCATCGCCTTTTACGGCACGGTATATGCCGGGGAATGGTTCGTGGGCTATCTGGGCTTCACGCTGCAAAGCCTGAGCTTTCTGGCGCTGGACCTGCTGGTGAGCTGCTTTGCCAAAAATCAGATCACCGGCGCGGTGGCGGGCTTCGGAGCAAACTTCTTCCTGTGGATGACCGATCTGCTGGCCAACAACGTAAGCGTTTCCTGGCTGCGGGACGCGCTGAGCTTCATCAGTCTGTACGACCGCTACGAGCCCTTTTTGCTGGGCCAGCTCAGCTATGCCAGCATTCTGTTTTTCGTGAGCTTTATCGTCGTGTGTCTGGCGGGCGCAGTCCGCGTGCTGGATGCCCGCCGCTTCGGGGAAGGAGGCGCGGTCTGAAATGAAACCGTTCCAAAAAACAGGCCGCCTGCTGACCCGCCTGCGCCAGCCCAAATGGCGGCACGGCCGCCGCGGCGCCCTTCTGATGGCGGCGTTTCTGGCCGTGTTTGTGCTGGCCAATGCGGCGGTCACAGGGCTGGAAAACCTGTACGGCTGGCGAAAGGACCTGAGCTACAACGGCTATGCCACCACCGGCGAAGAAACGCAAAAGGCGCTGGAACGGGTGCAGGAAGATGTGGAGCTGTATCTTCTCTACCAGAATGGCGACGAGGACGAACAGGTTCTGCAGGTTTTGAACCGCTACAAGGTGCTTTCCGATCACATCAGCGTCATTCCCACGGACATCGCCCGGAATCCGGCCATTCTTTCCCGCTTCACCGGCGACGAGAACACCTCCGTGGCGGCGGACTCCGTCATCGTCTCCTGTCCGGCCACCGGGCGCTACAAGGTGCTGGATTATCAGAATTTCTTCACCACCGGCTACAACATCGAGGCCGGAGAATTTCAGATCGAAGGCCTCAGCTACGAAAAGACCCTGACGGAGGCCATCGTCTACGTCACTCGGGAGGAAATTCCCACCGTGGGCTTCTTGCAGGGCCACGGCGAGCTGACGCTGGAAAATCTGGAAAACTTCACCAACTTTCTCACCAGCAATAACATCGACAGCCGCGGCGTGAACCTGCGGGCCGGGGATGTGCTGGACGGGATCGACTGCCTGTTCATCGTGGGCCTGCAGAAGGACCTGACCGAGGACGAAGCCCAAGCCCTGCTTGCCTACACCCAAAACGGCGGCAACGTCTTTATCGTGCGGGACTATACCGATCCCATCGAGGGGGTGCCCAACTATCTGGCCTTCCTGCGCAGCTACGGCATTGTGCCGCTGGCAGGCGTGGCCGTGGCCGGGGAGGAGGACACCGACACCTACTACGGCGAACCGCTCTACATTATTCCGAAGGTCTGCGAGCTGGACATGACTGCCGCGCTGCTCAGCAGCGGCTACGACGTGCTTCTGATGCCCGCCGCCAGCGCTTTTGAGGACCCCGCCGAGCCGGACAGCAGCCTGACCGTCGCCACGGTGCTGAAAACCGGCCCCCACGGCTACCTGCGCAGTCTGACCGACGGCAGGAACACGCTGGACAGGCAGGAGGGCGACCGGGAAGGTGAGCTTTCGCTGGCCCTATACGCCCATCGGATGCACTCCAACGGCAACGTCAGCCGGATGTTTGCCCTTGGCAACAGCACCATGCTGGTGGACGACTACATTTACCAGAGCACCTTCAACGAACAATTCCTGACCGCCGTTCTCAAGGAGCTGGTTCCCAGCGGCGAGATTTCTCTGGACATCATGGCCTCCAGTGCTTTCCGTCCCTCTCTGACGGTCGGCAGTCAAACCATGGGCGTCGCCCTCCTTGTTGCCCTTCCCCTTTTGATCCTTCTCGCCGCCGCCTTCTTCCTCCTCCCCCGCAGGCAGGGGTAGTACCCCTGCACCCCACTCCGCGCCCTTTGGGCGCGGGGCTGCTCGAGGGAAAGCAAGTTGGCTGCGGAGTTACCGCCGTGGCACGGCAGGTGCCACGGCTCGCCGGTCTGGTGTAGTTTCCTGCCGGTTGGCTGATACAGACCGCCGCTCGGCGGAGGGCCTCGCGGCTCGTGCCACCGGCCAGCATGGCTTTGAAATCCTGTCGGCTTGTAGCCCTGCTGAATTGGCCCCGCCACGCCAAAGCATCCCAACCCGCAAGGCTTGCGTATGCCCGGCGCCGACCGCGGGGGCGAGGGCGGCGATAGGCAGCGGAGGGAAAAAGGCCCGCCCATTTTGACGGCGGAAAAAGGCG
>CAKUCE010000185.1 GCA_934643535.1 uncultured Clostridia bacterium
GTGCATGGCGCTGGCGGACGGAGGAGAGGGGGCCTGCTTCCTCTGGGCGGGGGACAGCCGCGGTTATGTGCTGGATGAAACCGGGCTGCACCTTTACACCCGGGACGATGTGAAGCGGCCCATGGACGAACTGGAGCGCCTGCGCTGCGATGCGCCGCTGAGCCTGTGCGTCAGCGCCGACCGGCCGGTTCGGCTCCATCTGCGTTCCGTGGCGCTGCCGAAGCAGGGCCTACTGATTTGCGCTACCGACGGCGTGTATGGCTGCGTGTTCAGTCCCATGGAGCTGGAAGAAATCTTTCTGGCTTCGCTGACCGGCGCGCAGGATGCAGCCACATGGCAGCGGCGCTTGGCGGCGGCGATCCGCCGCCTGGCCGGAGACGACGCGACCCTTTGCTGCCTGCCATTCGGCTTCGACCATTTTGACGAAATGAAGCAGTATTTTGAGCCGCGCCTGACAGCGCTTCGACGGGAGCATCTGGACGGCTTACGGCAGCATCCGGGGGATGCGGACGCTTTGCGGGAAAGCTGGAAACGCTATCAGCCCGGATACGACCGAACCGAGGAAGTTCAGCATGAAAAAGATTGGAGCCTATGAGCCGCTGACTCCGCTGCAGACGGCGGGAAGCGGCAGCGCCCGCTGGTGCATCGCCTGGCGGGAAGGCAGACGCTTTTTCCTGAAGGAATTCCTGTCCCCCGTTTATCCGTCGGAAAGCGCCAACGTCGTTCTTCGAGAAAAGCAGCTGGCCCGCTGCCGACGCTTCGAGGAGAAAAAGCGCCGCCTGTACAGCGCCATGTCCTGCGTGATCGGAGACACCCTCGTGCCGGTGACGGATTTTTTCCGTTTCGGACTGCACTATTACGCGGTCTCGGAGGAGATTCCCGAACCACGGCTGACGGGGGAAAGCGCCACCGAAACGCTGCCCGTGGAGGAAAAGCGGGAGATATTGCTCAGCCTGGCGCTGTGCCTGCAGCGGCTGCACCTGCAGGGAATCGTTCATGCGGATCTGAAGCCCGAGCATGTGCTTCTACGAAAGGGGCCGCTGGGTTACGAGGCCCGGCTGATCGACCTGGACAGCGGCTTTCTGGCGGATGATCCGCCCGCGCCCGGCGGCGATACCGAGGGCGATCCGGTGTATCTGGCCCCGGAAGCCTTCCTGCGCATGACCGGAGAGTCCGCAGCCGTAGGCCCGGCCATCGACACCTTTGCTTTTGGAGCGATCCTGCACCGCCTGTGGACCGGTGCTTTGCCGGAAACAGACGCGCCCTATCTGTACGAAGCCGCGTTGGAGAACCGGCCCATCCGCGTTTCGGCGCAGCTGCCGCCCGCCTATGGGCAGGCCGTCAGTCGGATGCTGGACGCAGAAGCAACGCACCGCCCTTCGGACGGCGAACTGGTGAAGCTGTTCTCACAGCCTTTTGAAAGAGACGAAAAACCTCCGCTGACCGGCGAACCGCTGAACGGCCTCAGCCGTTTTTTTCGGGGAATTGAGTAAAAGAGAACAAAAGGAACCGTCCCTTGCGGAGGGGCGGTTCGCTTCAGTCTGTCGAAAAACCCCTAAGTTGGCCATTGTCGCCCGCAAACAGCGCTACGCTGGTTTGCGGGAAAAGTGCTGCGGCACAAGGATTAGGGGCTCCGTTCCGCAACCTCAATCGTCGTCTTTGGCACTGCCGTGCCAAATCCTCGTTTCGGTTGACGGCTGTCAGTCGCTAGCTGCCTTCGGCAGCTGCATCCACTGGATGCGCGCTCCCTCTCGCCGCCCTATAACCCCGGCAGGAGGCAGTGCCTCCTGCACCTCCACTTTCAATGGCTTACACGAAGGGATTCCAGAAGCGGTTTCCGTCGTGGAAGGTGATGATCAGACTGGCGGCCAAAATGACCGCGCCGAAGGCAATGGCGATGTAGTCGCTGGAAGAGAACTTCCGCTGCACGTACCACGTGCGCTTCTTTTCCTTGCTGAAGCCCCGCAGCTCCATGGCGTTGGAGATGGCCTCGATGCGGGACAGACTGGACATAATCAGCGGCATCAGCACGCTGATGGAGTTTTTCACGCGCTTGTGCAGCTTCACCTTCTTGCCCAGTTCCACGCCGCGGGCCTGCTGGGCGGTGGAGATGTTGCGGTAATCCCGCTGAATATCGGGAATGTAGCGCAGCGCCAGCGCCACGGAATAGCCGATGCGGTAGCTCACGCCCACGGCGTTCAGGCTGGACGCAAACTCGCTGGGGTTGGTGGCGGTGATGAAGAGCAGGGCGATGGGCAGGGCCACGAAGTATTTCAGCGAGATGTTGAAGTGGTAGAACAACTGCTCCCGGGTCAGGTCATACGGCCCGAACAGATGGCAAAGCACCACCCGCGTGCCATAGATCTCCGTGCCCTGATCGGGAGAGAAAAGGAAAATAAAGAAGTTGTTCAAGGCCAGAAAAACCACCATGAACCAGAAAACGAAGCTGACGTCTTTAAATTTGATATGACTGACCGCAAAGCAGCTGAAACTGACGACCATCAGCCCCAGCAGCACCCGGGTATCGTAGGTCAGCATACTGGCAAAGGTGAACAGCAGGAAAAACACCAGCTTGGTGGTACCCGTCAGGGCGTGGATCACGCTTTTGCCGGGAATATAGCTCATGACCGGATTACTGCGCTTGGCCATGCTCCCGCACCTCCCTGTCAAAATCGATAAACCGCTGGACGAAATTTTCCGCAGGCTGAATGCCGCAAAGCTGCGCCAGCCCGAACAGACTGGTCTCCTTCAGCGCCGCCTGATCGATCAGCTGCCGGTCGCACAAGACCCGAACCGAGCTGGTGTCGGCAATCATCCGACCTGTATCGAAGACCAGCGCCCGGGGCGTGTATTCCAGCATCAGGTGCATGTCGTGGGTGATCATCAGCACGGTGATGCCGTCGCTGTTCAGCTGACGCAGGAATTCCATGATCTCTGTATAGTGCTTGAAATCCTGTCCGGCGGTAGGCTCGTCCAAAATGATGATCTCCGGGTTCATGACCAGTACGCTGGCGATGGTCACACGCTTTTTCTGGCCGAAGCTCAGGGCGCTGATCGGCCAGTTGCGGAAGGGGTACAGACCGCAGATTTTCAGCGTGGCCTCCACACGGCTGCGGATTTCCGCCTCTTCCAGATCGGCGTTGCGCAGTCCCAGCGCCACTTCGTCGAAGATCATGGTCTTGGAGATCATCTGGTTGGGGTTCTGCATCACATAGCCGATGCGGGTGGCCCGCTCCCGGATGGTATCGTTGCGGATGTCCCGTCCGTTCATGGAGATAACGCCGTCGTCGGGCGTTTCAAAGCCGCAGATCAGCTTGCTCAGCGTGCTCTTGCCAGCGCCGTTCCGGCCGACGATGGCGGTCATTTCGCCCTGCGTGACGGTGAAAGAAACGTTTTCCAGCGTTTTACGATCGTCTGTGTAGCCAAAGGCCAGGTTTTCCACCTTCAGAAGCTCGGGCGACGGCTCAACGGCGGGGGAGGGGGGAACAGCCTCGTACCATTGCCGAACCTTCGAACGGTCTTCTTCGGAAAGCGTCATGCTTTCCAGATGCTGCGGATGCTTTTCCGGGGTGATGGCAACGCCCGCGTAGCGCAGCGCCGTCAGATAAAGCGGCTCCCGAATGCCGTGCTCCCGCAGCAGACTGCTGCTGAGCAGCTCATCCGGATGCATGTCGGCCACGATCTGCCCCTGATCCATCAGCACGATCCGATCCACGTCCCGATACAGCACGTCCTCCAGACGATGCTCCACAATCAGAACGGTGGTCTGGGTCTTTTTTTGAATCTGGTCGATCAGGTCGATGGTCTGTTTGCCGGTGGCCGGGTCCAGGTTGGCCAGCGGTTCGTCAAACAGCAGAATTTTTACCTTGTCCACCATAACGCCCGCCAGACTGACCCGCTGCTTCTGTCCGCCGGAAAGTTCATGGGGCGCATAGCCCAGATGCTCCTCCACGCTGACAAGCTCCGCCGTCTTTTGAACGATGTCCTTCATTTCCTCCTGCGGAACACAGTCGTTCTCCAGCGAAAAAGCGATGTCCTCTCCCACGGTCAGGCCGATGAACTGTCCGTCCGGATCCTGCAGCACCGTGCCGACGCTCTTGCTCAGGGCGAAGATGCTTTCCTTCTGCGGTTCCATGCCGTCCACCGTCAGGCTTCCGGTGGAAGTGCCGGTATAGCTGAAGGGAATCAGACCGTTGATGCAGCTCATCAGCGTGCTTTTGCCGCTGCCGCTGGCTCCGGCAATCAGTACCTTTTCCCCCGGATAAATGTCCAGGTTGATATGGCGAAGGGTCGGCTCCGCCTGGGCGCGGTACTGAAAGCCGAAATCCCGAAAGGAGATGATGGGTTCCATGGGCGTACCTCCGATGAACAGAATGAAAGGCAGATGAAAAAACGAGAAAAGGGCCGTCCGCCTGCCGCCCTGCCGTTTGGGAGAGCACAGGCGAACAGCCCCGAAAAGAGACGGAAGATTACTGCTCCTGCTTGAGGGAGCCGCTCTTGGCGATGGTCTTGGTGTAGGCCAGCATCAGCAGACCGCCGATCACAACGGTGGTCACGAAGTTGGAAGCACCGGCAACCAGACCCTGCACGAACACTTTTTTGGCGGGCTCGGCGTAGATCACGATATCGAGCACGGGAGCCACCACGACCCAGCTGATGGCCATGGCGACCAGCGTGGTCAGCACGAAGGTGATGAGTTCCTTCTTGCCGAAGCGGCCGCTGGACAGGTCGATCTTCTTGGAAACCAGACCGATGATTACGCCCACCATGGCGGAAGCCAGAACCCAGCTCCACCAGGGGCTGCCGCCCCAGCTCAGGTCGCCCAGCGTGTGGCCGATGAAGCCGATCAGGCCGCCGGCAACGGGTCCGTACAGGATGGCGAACAGGGCCAGAACAGCGTACTGCAGGCAAATGCTGGTGTTCGCGATGCCGCTGGGAATGGCAACGAAACGGGCCAGTACGAAGAACAGGGCGGCGCCGATGCCAACCGCGACAACGGTCTTAATGGACATCTTTTTCATGGTGAAATTCCTCCTCTTTCGAATGAGTGCTTTATGATCGGGACGCGGATGCGTCAATCATAAACGATTTTGGGGGCCTTGCGGATGGACAGCTTCCACGTAATGCCGGTGCCGATGGAGTAGGCCTTGGCAAAGCTGCCCTGATTGATGGCCAGCGCCATGTTGTCCAGGCTGTTTACATACAGGAGCGCGTCGCCCACGTAAACGTCCGCGAAACTCTTGGCGTAAACGACGATGTTCTTGTACAGCGTACGGGTGCCGTTGGAGATGGTGATCTCCGCCCGCTGGCCGTGCTCGATGCCCAGTTTCAGGAACATATCCCGGGAAATATTGGTCCACAGGCTGCCGAAGCGCACGTCCAGCACGTCGATGGTGCCGGTGATGATGCCCTCATGCAGCTCGGCGGGTACCACGGGAAGCTCTACCACGCTGTCTATATCCACCTGCGGGCCTACCTGCTCAAAGGTGATGATGCCGGAGGCCAGACGCGCGCCCGTATAGGCGTAAATGTCCCGCCCGTGGAAGGTATAGCTTTCGCCGGAACCGGGCAGACGATTGATGCTTTCGTCAATCACCCGCGCCTCGGAAATGCCGATCATCCGCTTGATGTGGGTCAGGGTGCCGTTGTCGGGAGTGACCACGTATTGCCCGCCGGTGGTGCGAACCACGATGCTGCGGCGGGTGCTGCCCACGCCGGGATCCACCACGCTGACAAATACGCTGCCCTCGGGCCAGTACGTCACCGTCTGGATCAGGCGGTAGCTGGCTTCCCAGATGTCGTACTGGGGAATATCATGGGTCAGGTCGTAGACGCGAAGCTGGTCGCTGACGCATTCCGCCACGCCGTACATGGCGGAAACCGCGCCGTCCGCATAACCGAAGTCGCTTTGAAGGATCAAAGGCCGCATAAAACTCCTCCCAAATCATTCGTCAGAAGTTGTTCATCCGGAACACACTCATTGTATCACAAACATTCCGACTTGACTAGAGGAAAAATGTCCGTGTTTTTATGAAATGAGACAAACTGGGGGAAGGAAATGTATTATATGAAATGGAAGGTGTGGTCTGA
>CAKUCE010000186.1 GCA_934643535.1 uncultured Clostridia bacterium
GTGCCATCGCCAGAAGCATCAGCGATACACCCAGCGCATAAACGACGGTCACGCCGCTTCCTCCGGTTTCGGGAAGCTCATAACCGCAGTAATTGGCAATGCACAACGGGTCTGCGGAGGTTCCACTGCCCTTATGCGCGCCGTCAAAGGCTATGGTATATTCCATCGTAACAGGATTCTGCGTGATCGTTACAGCTACGGAAAGCTGCTGCTCCCTGTACCCCTCCGGCACCTTCGTTTCCGTAAGGGTGTAGGCGCCTTCCGTCAGATTGCGAAAATGAAGGAAGCCCTGCGAGTCGCTGACTGCCGTACCGATTACCTTGTCCGCCGCGTCCTTCAGCGTAAATTCTGCGCCAGCAAGGCCCATGCCGGTCAAGCCGTCCGTTTTCTTCACGCAGAAGCCAGCAAAGGGAACACGGGCCCAGACATTGTTTGATTCTTTTTCCGAGGGCGACTGGTCGGTTTTGAACCTGAAAGAGTTGATCGCTTCCAGATAGACCACCGTGCCGGTGATCTGATCGAGATCGGCTTTTCCATCCAGCAGGCGGAGGGAAGCTTCGCTAAACGAAGCGGGGACCCGAACGGGAATTCGCACCTGAAAGCTGGATTGTCCGGCCAGTATGGTATTCTCCGTGGCCACCAGCTTGAACGCCGTGACTTCTTCGTAATTGGAAACCGTTTCTGCCCAGAGGACAGTATTATCTATAAGCTCGTCCATGGGCTTTTCATAGACCTCCAGGCTGGTGGTATAAAACACCTTATAGCCCTGCGGAGGCGTAATGGCCTGCCGAAGCCGAACCGGAAATTCGGAGCCGCGCGCCGTAGTGGCAAAAAGATTTTGGTCCCCGATCTGCGGCAGAACATCATATAAGGTCAATCCCGTATGGTCGGCGGCGGTTTCATTGGAAACCTTCAGCAGATAATCAAAATCCATCCCTGCTTTCAGCGAAAGCCCCTGCTTGCTCCACTTCTCCGAACCGGCCGGAGCGATGAATTTCTCCGCATAGATCGACTGGGCGGCAATGATGACCGCGTCGGAATAACTCCAGGCAATTCGAGCATCGGTCCGGCCGTTATTATTCAGGTCGTATATGTCCTCCGTTCCGCCGATTTCCTCCTGATATTCATCCAGATTATCGCCTACTACATAAACATAGTTCCGTACCGTTCCCGGCCGTGCGCTTTCATCAATCGTCACCCAAAAATACAGCGAGGTAAAACTTGTGATGCTGTTTTGCAGACTGAACCTCAAATTGTCTGCGTTAAGATGAAAAATAACGGCAGTTCGCCCTGAGTTATGGTAGTTTTCGATGATCTCCGGCTGATAATTGTTTTCTCCATCCAGCTGAGGATGCCCGCTCGCACCGCCGCTGAGGTAAATGGAATCATAACGGATTCCGTCGGGAAGAAGATCCACAATCCGCAGATCCTTGTATTCCTTTATCTCCGCTTCCAGCAGCGAGCCGCGCAGGGTAACCTGATAAAGAAAGCGTTCTCCGACTTTGTTGTATTCGGTGGAGCTGTTGTACAGCGTCAGCTTTTGTACCGACAATTTTTCCGTGCTGGGAAGCATGTCATAGCTGTGCCCCGCCTTCAGATAGACCGTTACGGTCTGCCCATCCTTCTGGTAGGTGTTGACAGCCCTTGCCGTATTGGGATAGGTGATCTTCTCGCCGCCTTCCGCAATGTGAGTGTTTTGCGGATCCCGATAGACCGTATACGCCATGAAGAGGACCTTTTCATTAAAGCGCATCTCGTAGTCGTCGGAAAAAACGATCTCATAGCCGTCGCAGATCTTGCCTTCGTCAAAGGTCACGACGATATTGCCCGAATTGTCCGCCTGCGTAACGGGCAGCTCCTGAACCGTACCGTCCGTGTAATAGGCAACGACTTTTTCGACAATGTCCGCGAAGGTCTTTCCCTCGGGCAGAACAGAACCGATCGAAGCTGATTCCAGCCGAACGAACTTCAGCGCCTCGTCCAGTCCCTCCAGCGTCACTTCGCCGTTTTCTACGATCTTCCGATCCTGAATAACGATATGCCGCAGGGGCTGCGCACCGCCATTCGACAGAGAAAGTCCCCATGGATATGGATTGGTTTTGTAGACGTCTACATCATAAATGTCGCCCTTGGTAGCCGCCTTGCTGAAGCTGCCTTTCGTGCTGGGATCGTTTGTGAGCCGGAAAAGAAGAGAATCCTCCGCGGCGGGTCGTGTCTCTCCTTCGACTTCATGGCTCGGAACCGCAAGCATGCCGACGGTATTGGTCAGATCCGCGATCAGGTTTCCATCCCTGTCTTTTTCGAATTGCAGATCAGGAAAACGCAGATGCAGGGCATCGTCAAAAATCTGCTGCAGCACGTCGGAAGAATGGCTCCCCGAATAGGTTTTGGATACCGTCTTTCCATCGTCGCTGAGCGTCCAGCCGGGATTCATCTCCGCGTCAAAGACCGCGATACGGGATACGCAGTATCGATCCGTATATACCGGCAGCGTATCGGTCAGCGTAACCTGAGAAGCATCCCGGAAATCATTCAGGTTGCACTGCGAATTGGTGTACTGGTTGACGATAAAGGCAAAGTCCACATATGTCAGGTCGTCCAGATAGGGATTTCCGTTTTCTTCCTGCGGCGTGACGACGACCTCCGCGCCGTCCCGGCCAAAGGCGCTCATGCGATTGGAATTTACAAATTTTTCAATGGCCCATTCCTTATACAGCGGCTTGTAGATATTGGGGGCCGTTGCTTCAGGATTGCAGGAAACCGACGCGGTCACAGGCAGCCGGTAAAGATCGGGGACCACGTCGTCCAGAAAGCTGAGGGCAAAGGGCAGCACCAGCGTCTGCGTTTTATCATAAGCCAGAAAATGAATGCTGATGCTGTAATGCTCCTCGTCTTCGGCTATCGGAAGGATCTCGTATTGAGTGATTTCCGAATTCGTCGAAAACGGCGGGATGTTGATGGAATCCTTCTCGACATATTGCTTGGGAAGCGACAGCGTGACGGTCACATCCGTCAGGTCATTCTCCAGATTGTCGGGCTCCAGCCGAATATATCCCGACATGGCGCTGTGCGTATAGTAAGAAACGCCGTCTGGGTGGTTCTCCTGTTCCGTCCCGTCTCCGTACAGCAGCGAGATTTTCAGCGTACCGCCAGCCTCGTCCTCCAAAGCGTCAAGGCCCTCTGATGGCTTTTCCGCTTCGTCCTCCGGCAAGAAACACGCCTCGGTATGTGTGTGTTCTTCCATCCCGCAGGTCAGCAGCATTTCGTCCGCCGGGACTTCTGTTTCTTGGAAGCAGTCGGCTGTATGCTGATGGGCGATAACCCGCAGTTTCCCGCAGATCCATTTTCCATTTTCGTCAAAGCATTCCTTCGTATGCTGATGAAGAGTGATTTCCGGCTTTTCACAAATCAAGACCGTGATCGTTTTAACAGAAGGAACGGCCTGGTTCCCGTCGGCTGCGCCGTCCGCTTCCGAACGGTAGCATCCTGCGTCATGCTGATGATAGGTGACCTCGGGGATTTCACAGATCAGCTCTGGCTCCGCCTCTTCCGAAGAATCGCCCTCCGTTTCATCGGCAGCTGCGTTTTCCTTCGGACGGTAACAGCTTGCGTCGTGCTGGTGATAGGTGACCTCCGGAATTTCACAAATCAGTTCCGGTTCTTTTTCTTCCGTGGTACCGACGTCTTCGGTATTCTCAACCGTTTCCAGCCGATAGCAGCTTTCCCCGTGCTGATGAACCGAGATTTGCGGCAACGTACACCACAGCGCGCCGTCTTCGTCGTAGCAGGCGTCGTCGTGATGATGAACCACGAAATCCGCATATCCGCAGATCAAATCACCGGAAGCGTCATAGCAATCGCTCGAGTGCTTGTGAACGTCCAGCTTCTCTTTGCTGCACACTGGAACGTTTTTGGATGTGACCTGCGTGTAGCAGGCGTCTGAATTCGCGTGTTCCAAAAGCCCGCACTGAAGCTCCCGTGCGTGCGCGGGAGGAATAAAGGCATAGGTCGAACAGATGGCAACCGTTGCCGTCAGACAAATCATTTTCTGAAGCCAGCGGCGCTTTTTCTGCTGCGAGGTTTTGCATTTTTCTGTACTCTGTCTTTGGTGTTGCCACATGTTTCTTTTCGATCATTTCACCCGGGTAATGCGCTGCCGTGCGAGCCGTTTTCGAAACAAACTGCCAGCGCCCGCCTTCGTTGCCTGTTCGGACGCCGGTCCGCCGCTTTGTTCAGGATGAAAGCCCATCCGGCTGCCCGACAAAAACTGCGGTTGCTACCGCAGCTGGTCATGCTGGCTCTGGAACGAAGAAATACTTCGTTCCGCCACCAACCGATAGTTATAACACGCAGCGGCTAAAATGCAATGAAACACTCAAGAAAAAGCGCGAAAAAGAACAAAAAACGTCCTTCAGAAACCGAAAATGCCGCCCAAAAACGCCCGACCCTGCAAACCGAAAAGCCTGTTTGCGGGATCGGGCGTTTCTTTAGAAAATTTTGAATGGAAAATCCTGAGAGCCCTCTGGCAAAAATGCAGGCATTCACGCCCATTCAGCGCTTGTTTCAGACGCAGTCTTCATCGTCTTCGTAACTCATAGACGCAAAATATTTCTTTCGGAGTAAGGCGGCGTCGCCTCGAGCCGCCAGCGTGGAAAGCTCCCGCCGGTCGTAGCGGGTTGTGAGCCATTCGCCCTCCGGATAGTAATGGAACTGGTCCAGTTCTCGCTTCAGGCACTGGTCAAAATAGGGATCCGCCCACGCCATGTCGCCCTGAAAAACAACGACTTCCTGATTATAGCACAGCGACAGGTTGTGCAGGGCCGACGCATAGCAGCGGGCCAGATATTCCACGGTTTTACGCGCCGCCGCATCCCCCCGCCGCGACTGGGCAAAAAGCCGCTGGAACGTCAGCGGTTCTTCCTCCAGCCAATCCGCTCCCGCTTCCTCCAGCAGACGGCAAAGATCGTCCAGCCGGACGGCGCTTTCCAGACAATGGCGCTTTCCGCAGCCGCAAAGGCGTTCCGGGCATCCCGCGATCTGCATATGACCGATTTCTCCGATCAGTGCATCCCGGCCGTTGAGAACGTGTCCGCGCTCCATCATGCAGGCGCAGACGCCCCAGGTCGTAAAAAGCGTCAGAAGACGGCAGTGCGAAAGTTCTTCTTCGTCCAGAAGCACCGCCCGTCCGCAGGCCTTGCCCGCGTTATCCACCAGAAAGACCAGCGGCTCCTGAAAAATTTCCTGCAAATGCTCCGTCAACGAAATGCCCCCGCCCCATTCGGGATTCTGGGAGTCATAGCGCAAATAACCGCTTGTATCATCCACAATGCCGGAAACGGACAATCCTACGCCGTAGAGCTGTTTTGCCGTCAGCGAGTGTTCGTCCAGGTACGCCTGAACACAGCGTTTCAAATATGCAAAGGCAGTTTCAGGGTCATGATCCAGCCTATGCTCCAGCCTCGTTACCGCAAAAACTTCCGTCCCCACAAGATCCGCCAGCGCCAGCGTAATAGCGTCCGGCCACATGGCGATGGTGAGAATCTTTCTTTCATCCGCAAACTCAAAATATTCGGAACGTCTTCCGCCGTTAGCGTTGTAGCCTGCATACCCCGCCGATTTCAGAATGCCCCGCTGGCAAAAATACTGAAGCGCCCGCATGGTCGTGGGCTTGCTGATACCAGTCATGGCATGGATCGCGGCAATGGTCTGCTTTTCGCCGTTCATAAAGGTTTCCAGAATTCGCTGCCGGTTGACCAGCTTGATATCCGCCGGTACGGCAATTTTATCAATCGAAATTTTGGTCGCCATCATTTCATCCTCCGTCGCTCTTTCCCCCATCATTCTTTTAACATACAACATTCTTCGTAGCCTGTCAATGAATTCTTGGCGTCCTTTCCGCCGGAAAAGCGTTTTTTCTTTCAGAAAGTACTTGCCTTTTTGAAGATGGTCGGGTAAAATAAAGAAGCCGTGTGCATGATGATGGTTGAGTCCTGTGCGATTTCAATACGTGAACCCTGTCAGGTCCGGAAGGAAGCAGCAGTAAGCGTGGTTTGAGATGTGCTGCGGGGTCGCTCAGCTTGAGTGTA
>CAKUCE010000187.1 GCA_934643535.1 uncultured Clostridia bacterium
TGCTGTTCAAGCGCAAGCAGCTCCGGGAGGAGAAGCCGGGGCTGCTTTTCATCCAGTGAACGCAGCAGACTCTGCACGAGCCTGTCTATCGCGTATGCGGTGCTGTGGTGCTGGGAATCGGAAAGAATGTCCAGATTCAGTGCGCTGAAAAGAAGGCGCTTTTTATCGGGGCTGAGTTCATCCTCGGGGCGGAAAGAGAAGAATACAAGAAGGTCGATCAGCGGCCGGAAGGGCTCTATCAGATCATCGGCAAGGTTAAATGCATTCATTGAGCTTTCGTGGTGTACTCCGAAAACGGGCAGCAGACCGTGTACCGCCAGGGAGCGGGCGATGCTGCCCCTGATGATGGCATAGCCGTAATTGAGCGCGGCATTGTATACGCAGTCGTTCCCGCGAGTGAAGCCTTCCCCGAAGAGAACGGGGAAATAAAAGCGCGCCGCGGCAGCTTCCACGTTTCCGACGTCTCCCGAACGGACGCGCTCCGCCATTGCTTTTAGGGTCTCGCAGTCATGCTCATTTCCGCAGTATTTCAGGCAGAGCGCCTGATTGGTGATCTTTGCCTTGACTATGGCCTGCCACATCCGCTTTTTCAGCGGTTCGCCCGCCGCAAGCTGCTTTTCGATGACAGCGGCCTGACGGCTGTGCTGCATAAATGGGGTGAGAACTGTGCAGGGGATATGCTTTTCGTCGCAGCTAAAAACGCAACAGCCGCACTCTCCAAGAGCGGAGAGTGCGGCTGCTGTTATTGTTGTCTGACGGTTTTCGAGCAGCAGCGCAGAGATATCCTCAAGCGCGGCGCTGTGCTCGGTATCGGTACGGATCACAAGCTGGCTGTTCTTCACGGAGATATGCGCAGGATTTTCGACAATAATGTTTCGAAATGCCATGTTCAACCTCTCTTTTTATAAAACGGCTGTCTGGTTTCCTTCCCTACGGCGTGGTATGTACCGAGAACATCCACGGTGTATTTTTCTAAGTTCTCAAGAGTCTTTATGCCGAGGCCTTTCACTTTGTAGCTATTGTCGTGGTTGATCGCGGAAAAGCTTGCAGTGCTGATGTCTGCTCCCTTGAAGTACATAAGCTCTGACTTTGCGCAGTATTCCGGCGGCAGGGTGCTGTCCGGCTGGGAAAGCTTCAGAGTGAGAGTCTTTCGGCTCGTCGCTTTGAACAGATCGTTCGGATAGAGCGAGAAAATGAAATCTTTGTCATCCATTATTTTCCACTTGCTATAGGGCTTTGAGCCAACACAAGCTCTGTTCGGCAGCTCAGGCCTCAGCGTATCGGCAACGTAGATGGGGACAAAGTAGTAGCCCTCTCCCTCGACGCGGAACACATCTACTCTCACCATGCTGTCGTTATCCGCCGCACCGCTGCCGCCAAGGATCGGGACGGACATTGTGCTCGGCTCGCATATCTTCACCTTGTTGACGACCGGGCCGGGCGTACCGTCACTCTTCGGCTTATGGAAAGGCTCGGTGAATGCCTTTTTCCCGTCTCCGCCGTGAGCGCTGAGCTGCCGCTTCAGCGCCTCATACAGCAGGCGGTCGCTCTGCGGCATATAGTAGTTCGAGATCTCGCCGTCCTTATCGAGCTTCAGTTCGGTAAGCGGCTTCTTGACAACGAGGAAGCCGTCATCAAGGGCGGCGGGGCTTTTGATCGTTTCCTTGTGCGCCGCGCCCGTGACCTTTCTCCTCGGCATGCGCGAGACAAACAGCGGCCGCAGCGGCACCTCAGGGTCGCCGTAAAGCGGCAGGTTCAGTTCGCGGAGATTTTTCATCGGGTTGCTTGTCAAGCGGCCTTCAAGCTCCTTGCGGAACTGCGGCCAAGGGTACGGGAAGCGCTCGATCACCTCGCCGGTCTCGGGGTCGACCTCAACGGTGCTGCTTTCGTGCCACCTGCTGTATCTGCTGACGCGCTGGATCAGACTGTCCGTCGTGCAGGCGATGACGAGCGCGTCGACTGCATGGTGGGTATCGCCGTTCGCGCGGAGCTTCCTGATACCCCAGCGCTTGCGCAGGTACGACGTGACGGCTCCGTTTACCGCGGTAACTCTTTTCCTGCGCTTATCCGACGGCGCAAATTCCAGATTATCGTTCAGATAATTCATGAGGAAGCTCGACATCGTCTTTGTATCCTGAAGGTTCCGCTCAATGAATCTGCTGCGGTCTGCGTCGCTTATCTCCTCTTTGAGCAGATTTCTGCGCTTCTTCTGATCCCTCACGGCTGTGTTGACCCATACGATGAAGTCATCGCGCCGTTTACCGCTCAGATATTGCAGCGGCAGGCGGTTGCTTTTTTCGCGGTTCTCCTTTGAGAGGACAAGCACCTTGTTTCTGCGGCTGTCGTCAAAGCTTATGCTGTAGGGTATGATGTGGTCGATTTCCGCATAGCCATCGTCGAACAGGTTTTCAATCGGTATTGACTTCAGCGAATAGGCGCAGCGTCCGTCCTGTTCCTGCCAGAGAAGATATTTCAGCAGATCCTGCCCTGTGGGCTGAGTTTTGCCCAGCTCCCTTATCTGCTCCATAACGCGCTCGTTCTGCGAGGCGTTCGCGTCCATTTCCTTTTTGAGTCTGCCGCGTTCCTGGAAATCCTTTGCCATTTCACGCGCAAGCTCGATGTTGACGAATGTGGGACTGCATCCACGCTCGCGGATGATCGCGTTGATGACCTTCACCGTCTGCGATACCGCGCGGCGAACGACCGGGCTCGTTATCGGTTCCATGTCATCAGACGTGATGTGCAGGAGCCGCGACCTTTTTTCACCGTCGTGAGCCTTGAAGTTGTACCCCGCCGCGGCGCATGCGTCGTTATACTTCATGCCCTGCTCAAGATAAGGGATAAGCTTGTCACATGCCTTTACGGAGAGATGGCCGAACTTTGAGAAGCTGCCTATGGAGAGCGCTATATTCAGATCATCCTCTGTCAGCCCGGCATTTTCGAGCCCCGTGCGTATCGACTTTTCCGTTTTATATGCTGTCAGCGCGTAAGCGATTGCATTGCGCTTTTCGCGGCTCATGCCGTTTATATAGCCCTTGGAGAGTTTGTCAAAAGCGCGGCGCAGCTCGTGATATGCTCTCAGGAAGCTGAATTTCTGCTTGCGCTCCGATGCTTCCTGCGTTTCGTCCGCGCGGTAATACACAAGGTTGAAGGTCTGTGACGGCGAGAGCTCAAGCGCTTTGCGCAGTTTGGCAAAATCCAAAGCTTCGGTCTTGTGCGCAAGCTCAACGATCAGCGCCCGCTGCGCGTTGTCGAGCGGGACAGACGCTCCGCCTTCCACTATACGGATATTATTTATCCGCGTCAGCAGATTGAAGTATTCAAACGAATAACTGGCCTTTGCCGCCCGCAGCTCGTCAGGCTCGAGCGTGCATTTACCTATCATCTTTTCGATCTGATTGCCGCCGTATGGACTGTCACCGCCGGGACCTTCGTCAAAGGAGCGCTGACTCAGAAGAATGCTGAGATACTCTCCCTCTGTTTCCTCCGAGGCAAAGGACATGCCAAATGACCGCTGCGCGGCAAAGATCATCTTTGCTTCTGCTTCGACCATGCCGCGGCTGACTGTTGAAATATAGCTGTTTCCCTTGTTGCGCTTATGCTCTGAGTATTCCTCCGATTTCATGAACATTTCAGCAGCGGTGCGGTAACCGTTTTCACGCATCCGCTCAGCATTTTTGCTCACCGCGGATAAAAGCTCCCCGTCCTCTTTTGACGCTTCGGCTTTGCGGTTTGAACGGAAGCCTCTGCGCTGGGAAAGGTGTATCAGTATCCGCGCAAATTCCTCCGCCGTTACGCTTTGATCCAGGGCACGGACGCGCAGCGCGTATATATCCTCGAGCTGCCCGTCAAAAAGAGTGTCAAGGCTGCCCTGCGTCAGAATACCGCGCCTGACGAGCATGGCACGTATACGCTCGTTCCGGTGCCTGTGACGGCGCAGCCTGCGGCGCATGCTGCGCGCCTCCCGTCTTGGCAGCGCAAGGGAGGCGCCGTCTTTGGGGTTCTCGGCAGCATCGAATATGCGTGACCCCATATTTATTATTCCGTAGGGCAATTCATTGTTATCAAGCGCGACTACAGCCCAGCCGACAGATGCTATGCCTATGTCAAGACCGATCCCGTATGAAAGCATTGCGGAGCCTCCTATTTTATTTGTATTTTTCTATATAAAAAGATGACGCCCCGCAGAAACGGGGCGTCAGAGCTCTGCGGTACTAAGACCTTATCATAGTAACCTGCGCAGTTCTTGGTATGGTAAATACCACCTTTATTATAATGTGACGAAAAGAAAAAGTCAATGCTGTTTTTGCAGATATCTGTCGTTTGTGGGAAACATAGTCTGTCCATCCCAATTACCACTTGCCTTAAAAACGGCTTTATGGTATGCTGACAGGCAGTGAATGGTGCATGAATAACAGTACAGACCGCGTCCCGGGCGCCGGGATTTGCGTAAGGATAAAAATACTTTAAGGAGATAAAAGCATGGCGAAATACAACAAGATCACCGCTGAGCTCGCCGAAAAGCTCAAGGCGATAGTCGGTGAGGACAGATTCTATTTTGACGGCAGCATCCCCGAGGACTACTGCCACGATGAAATGCCCATCTACGGCAAGCGCTTCCCCGAAGCGGTATGCGAGGTGGAGAGCACCGAAGAGGTCGCGGCGATCATGAAGCTCTGCAATGAGAACCTCATCCCCGTTACCCCGCGCGGCGCGGGCACCGGCCTTGTCGGCGGCGCGGTCGCACTGAACGGCGGCGTAATTATCTGCACGGCGCGCATGAACAAGATCCTCGGCTACGATATGAAGAACCTCTGCGTTCATACTCAGGTCGGCGTAAGGCTCTGCGATCTCGCGGCGGATGCTCAGGCTCACGGCCTGTTCTATCCTCCCGATCCCGGCGAGAAGACCGCAACGGTCGGCGGCAACGTCAGCACCAACGCCGGCGGCATGCGCGCCGTCAAGTACGGCGTCACGCGCGACTATGTCATGGCGATGACCGTCGTCCTCCCGAGCGGCGAGATCATGAAGCTCGGCAAGACCGTCTGCAAGACCAGCTCCGGCTACAGCCTGCTGCACCTGATCTGCGGCTCCGAGGGTACTCTCGGCATCATCACAGAGCTTACGCTCAAGCTCATCCCCGCACCCGCCTGCGATGTGTCCCTGATCCTGCCCTTTACCGAGCTTGCCGTCGCGATTGCATCCGTGCCCTCGATAAAGCTTGCGAATCTCGACCCGCAGTCCATTGAGTTCATGGACGCGGACATCGTCAAAAGCTCTGCCGCGTTCACCGGCAACGCCATCTTCCCCACCGAGGTGGGCGGCAAGGCCGTCGGCGCTTGCATCCTTGTCACGCTCGTCGGCAACAGCGATGATGAGCTTTACCTCAAGATGGAAAAGCTCGGCGAGGTCGCCGAGAAGGTCGGCGCGATGGACGTTCTTGTTGTTGATACCCCGTCGCTTAAGAAGGAAGTATGGGCGGCGCGCAGTTCGTTCCTGACCGCGATCGAGGCCGACACCAAGCTTCTTGACGAGATGGACGTCGTTGTCCCTGTCGACAGGATCGCGGAGTTTCTCGTCTATGTCCGCGAAGTCGGCGCGGAGCAGGGGATAAAGATCCGCAACTTCGGCCACGCCGGCGACGGCAACCTGCATATCTACTGCTGCTCCAACACCATGACGCGGGAAGAGTTCATTCCCAAGGTCAAGGTCATCATGGACAAGTGCTATGCCAAGTGCACTGAGTTTGAAGGTCAGGTCTCCGGCGAGCACGCCATCGGCCACGCAAAGAAGGAGTACCTCAAGGAATCCGTCGGCGATGTCGCCTTCGGTCTCATGGCTCAGATCAAGAAGGTCTTCGACCCGAACATGATCCTCAATGTCGGCAAGGTCTGCACCTATACCGACGATGGCGAATAAGCAGACGATCAGTATATAAAAAGATATCCCGCACCGCCGGTGCGGGATATCTTTTTCGAGGTTGTAAACTAAAAGTTGGGGTACCCGGGTAAACCTGGGCACTCCAACTTTTAGCATGTGGGGAAAAATAAGAGT
>CAKUCE010000188.1 GCA_934643535.1 uncultured Clostridia bacterium
CTTCATGTCACGCCGCATGTCCGTAAAGGAAACGCAGGGTTGTTCCAGACCGGCGCAGGCACGGGCAAGGTTGCGGTGGTAGGCGAGAGGGTCCGGGGAAACCTGAGTCAGGGGAAGCTGCTCCACGAACTCCGGCTTCAGCGGAGCCATGGTGCGGCTGGGCCCCAGATGCTTGCCGAAAACGCTGTCAAAGCCCTGCACATTCTGGCGAATGCGGGCCATCCCGCCGGTTTTGCCGGAAAAATCGTCGATTTTGAGGGTGCCCCGGTCGCCATAGACGAACCAGCGGGGAAGCTCCTGCAGGCAGAACGTACCCACCTGGATTTTGCCCACCACGCCGTGGTCAAACTCAAGCTGAAGCTCAAAGCTGTCATCGACCGCCGGGGTCAGAATGCTGAGCAGCCGGGCATATACGCTGACAACCTCATGGCCCCGGAACATGCACAGCAGCTGATCGATCAGGTGGATGCCCCAGTCGTATAGCATGCCTCCGCCGGCAACGGGATCGGCCCGCCAGCCGAAGCACACGCCCCGCTGGCCATAGACCCGGGACTGAATGGTGGTAATGTTGCCGATGGCTCCGCTTTGCACAGCCTGACAGGTCATGAGATAATCCTCATCCCAGCGTCGGTTCTGATGGACGGTAAAGATACGATCCGCCTTTTCAACGGCGGCAATGACCTGTTCCAGCTCTTCCGAATTCATGGTGACGGGTTTCTCGCACATAACGTGCTTCCCGGCCTGCAGGCAGGCAACGGCAAGCTGCGCATGCACGTTGTTGGGCGTACAGATGAAGACTAGAGAGATGCGTTCGTCCGCCAGAAAGTTTTCCAGACCTTCGTAAACGGTCAGCCCCTCTTTGGCCGCGTCCGCCCGCTTTTCTGCATCGATGTCGTAGGCTGATACCATGTCCATCTCTTCCATCTGGCGGGCCTTGTTCAGGTGAAAATGCCCCATATAACCAAAACCGATGATTCCTGCCATGATCGTGTTCATAAAGACTGCTCCTTGTCGTAAGGCGGCTTCTCAGCGCCTCTGTTTGAGAACATTATAAGCGGGCGGGGCTTTTCTGTCGCGCCAGTTTGTGATATGATTGTGCCAAAATCCGCTGCGAATAGCGACAGGGGAGGCGAGAACGATTCAGCAGTTTTATGAACTGGCCAGAGACCAGCGGCTGGAGGCACAGGTATGGCATGCAGTCGACAATCAGTCGATGGCCCATTTTCACAGCGCTGTCGAGCTGATCCTGGTCGAAGCGGGCGCTCTGGTAGCCATGCAGGAGGGGCGGAGCAGACTGGCCTCCGCAGGGGAGATCATAGTCAATTCCAGCTACATGATCCATGGCTATACAACGCCTGAACATGCCAGTACCATTGTGGCGACCATTCCGCTGGCGACGGTGCCTTCCCTGCAAAATCCTCTGAGTCAGAAGAAATTCGCCGTTGAGATCGTCGGCGCGGAAGAAGCGGCTGAATGCGCACGGCTTCTGCGGCTGGCAGCAGAGCCAGCTCACGAGCGGAATCTGGCTTATATCAACGGGCTGAATCTGGCGGTGCTCGCCCTGCTGATCGAAAAAATCGGCTTGAAGGACAAAGTCCCAAGCGCTGAGAGCGATCTGGTGCGCGAGATTCTGATGTACCTGCAGGATCATTTTGCAGAGGAACTGACGGTGGCCGGAACAGCAAGCCGATTCGGCTACAGCGCTGGGCGGTTTTCTCATATTTTCAACGCGAAAGTGGGCTGCTCCTTTACCAGGTACGTGAATGGACTGCGCTGCCGCATGGCGGAAAAGCTGCTGCGGGAAAGCAATCTGCCGCTGACCGACGTAGCTTCCGCCTGCGGTTTTTCCAGCCTGCGGACGTTTCATCGGGTCTATCGGGATTACGCCGGCCACACGCCGCGGCGTGCAGCCGGATAAGCTCTTGTCAAACGCGGCCAAAAGGACTACAATCAAAACGAAAAAGGGCGTGTTGGAACGAAAACCGCCCGATACAGGGTGAAATGAAGATGAATGAATCCATCCAAATAGAAGGGGAAAAGGTTTTTCTGCGCCCGATTACCCCAGCAGATACGCCGCTGATTGTGCGCTGGCGCAGTGATCCGCAGGTTTATGGGACGCTTTTCCGGCAGGAGCCGATCACGGAAGAACGGCATCGTCAATGGCTGCGGGAGATGGTAGAGTCCGGAAAATGCGACCAGTTTATCATTGTGGATAAGAGACAGGAGCTGCCGGTGGGCACCGTGTTTTTGAAGGAGATCAGCCGGGAGCATCTTCGGGCTGAGTATGCCATCTTTATCGGAGAGGAATCCGCCCGCGGACGCGGGATCGGCAGCGAAGCGGCGCGGCTGATGACAGAATACGGCTTTGGGCGGCTGGGGCTGAACCGGCTTTATCTGTATGTATTTGCGTCCAATGTGCGGGCAATCGCCAGCTATCGAAGCGCAGGCTTTCGGGAAGAGGCGCGTCGTCGGGAACACTACCGTCGGAAGGACGGCACCTTTGCAGACGTGCTGATGATGTCCCTTCTCCGCAGCGAATGGCTGGAAAAACGCGCGGCAGAGCAAAGCGTTTCCGGCTGTTAAAAGAAGCAAAAAGCCATTGCAAAAAAACGTTTTCGCGCTATAATGATAGCCTGTCGGAATCTCCCGATTTTAGACGAAAGGCGGAAGACCTGCAATGGAGCATGTCACCAAAAATCTGACCGAAGGGAAGCTGGCCAAACAGATTTTTCTTTTCAGCGTCCCGCTGATGATCTCCAATCTGCTACAGGCGCTGTTCAACATGGCGGATATTATGGTGGTCGGACAGTTTGTGGGACCGGAGGCGTTGGGGTCCGTCGGCTCGACGACCATTTTGGTAACGCTGTTTACGGGCTTTCTGATCGGCATGGGCAACGGGGTCAACGTCATGGTGGCCCGGTATTTTGGTGCCCGCAGCGACCGTGACGTATCGGAAACCGTGCATACTTCTCTGATCCTGTGCCTGATTGAGGGCGTGGTGATTCTGGTGCTGGGCCAGCTGTTTTCCCGTGCCATGCTGGAAATGCTCAACACCAAGGAAGTCCTGATTGACGATGCGGCGCTCTATCTGAGAATCTACTTTCTGGGCATGCCCGCCATGGCCGTTTATAATTTCGGTAATGCCGTATTCAGCGCGGTTGGCAATACGCAAAAGCCCCTGCTGTTTCTGACCACCGCCGGGGTAGCCAATGTGGCGATGAATCTTTTCTTCGTAATCGTCTGCGGACTGGGCGTGGCGGGCGTCGCTATTGCCAGCGTTGCCTCTCAGTGCCTCTGCGCCGTTCTGATCCTCATTTCCCTGCTGCGCAGCAAGGAAAATATTGCGCTCAGCCCCAGAAAGCTGAGAGTGACACCGGATAAGGCGCGCTTTGTCCTCCGATTGGGCATTCCCGCCGGATGCCAGAACGCGATTTTTGCCATTGCCAATCTGTTCATTCAGTCCGGTGTGAATTCCTTTGACGCTGTCACAGTGGAAGGCAATTCTGCCGCAGCCAATTCCGATGCGCTGGTCTACGATGTGATGAACGCTTTCTATATGGCCTGTTCCAGCTTCATCAGCCAGAATATGGGCGCAAAAAAGAAAAAGCGCATGCTGCAAAGCTATTTTATCAGCCTGGCCTATTCCTTCGGCGCAGGCGCGGTTCTGGGCCTTTCGCTGGTGATATTTGGCCGTCAATTCCTTTCCCTGTTTACCCGAGATGCGTCGGTCATGGAGGTGGGAATGGCCCGGCTGCGGGTGATGGGCTTTTCCTACATGGTGTCCGCCTTTATGGATAACACCATTGCCGCCTCCCGCGGATTGGGAAAGGCTCTGGCGCCTACTGTCATTGTGATTCTCGGCTCCTGCGTTTTTCGCGTGATCTGGGTATATACGATCTTCGCCTACTTCCACACCATTGATTCCCTGTACCTGCTGTATGTGTTTTCATGGACGATCACGGCTGTTGCGGAAATCCTCTATTTTGCCAGGAGCTATCGAAAACTGGCGGCAGCTTTATAAATGCAGCCAAAACGCCTTCGGTCCGGATGAATGACCGAAGGCGTTTTTCAATGAACAGATCTATTCGTAATTCTCGAAGCGGCGGCACCAGACATATTTGGAAATGGCGCTGTTCTGCGCGCTGTGGACGCAGGTACAGAGCAAATCGCGGATATAGTTGGGCAGCACCCGGTTAAATTTGACCTCCAAAATCATTTCGTCATGATCGAAAGGGGAGATGGTAGGAACATAGGGGTTGAAAATATCAATGGAATTCAGCCCGGTATGCAGCTGCTTATCGAATGTGATGCGCACTTCTTCGGCGGGATGCAGGTACGCCTCCCGGACGTAGTCCACGATGACCACGGGATGAAGGTAGTTGATCTTCATTTCCCGGTATACATCCCGCAGAAGGCCGCTGCGGCTCTGCTCCAGTCCCGTGGGATCTCCGGCGATGAGCTGCTCGGCCAGCAGCTTGGGAATGGCCACTGACCGTTTGGAAATCAGGGAACCCACTTTGGTTTTGCACTCCATGCGGATAAACTTATCCGAGAAGTTATAGATGCGGATGCGGTATTTATCGCGGTTTTTCACGCCGTCCAGCTTATCCAGCAGAGCGTCGTTATAAATGGTATCAAAGTACAGAGAGCGGATATGGTATTCATTGTTTTCGTCGCCGTTGGGATCCCGTTCCAGCACACGGTCCAGCTGGCGGGAGAGTACCTGATATTCCACAGGATTGATATAGAATTTCAGCTCATGCCGCAGGGGCACAGTAATGGCCATGATGGAGGGGCTCCTTTCGAGGAATCGGACGGATGGGAAATGCGGGGCAACCCTATGGTGCGTTCAGCCCTTTCTTTCAGCGGCGAAAGAAAAGGGCGCAAAAGAAAGCCGACGGTACGCCCCGCTTCGCACTGCGGCCAAGCCACGCGCTTCATGGCTTTCAGCCATTTTTCTGGCGCTAGTCGGCTTTCCCTGGTCGCGTTCTTCGGTCTGCGGTAGCCCCTTCGGGGCTGCTCTCGGGCACGGGTGTCCAGTGTCGCATAGTATCGCCGCTCTTGCATCCGCGGTTGGCGTCGGACATGTTCAAAAAATGCAACTTGGGTATTGCTGCGCGGCGGTAACTTCGTAACCAAGCAGCATGTCGCTCTACGATCCTGCGCGCCCGCGGCGCGCAGGCCGGGCCAAGGGGGACTATCCTTGCACACTGTACTGTTAAGCGCCGATTTCGGACTGGCAGGCGACGAGGGTGGCGTCGTGAACGCCCTCGATGTCCAGCATACGGGTCACAACCTCATTGCGGGCATCAATGCGGACTTCATAGGTCATTTCAGCGCCACCGCGGGTCAGGGTCTTGGAACGCAGTTTGGAGGTCTTCACACTGCGGTGCAGCTCTGACTGAATGGCTCCTTCGCAGAATTCATCATAATGAACCACCAGCAGATAGGCGTTGGTGGAGGAAAGCTTGGCGAAGGAAAGTACGATCATCAGCACGGAAATGCACAGCACCACGATCATGGCGATCAGGTACAGGCCTGCGCCCAACAGGATGCCCATCGTCAGCGCCCAGAACATATAGGCGGTGTCCAGCGGGTCTTTCACTGCAGTACGGAAGCGTACAATGGACAGGGCGCCCACCATGCCCATGGACAGAGCAATGTCGCTCTTGATACACATCACCACCGGCGTGGTGATGAGGGTGAGCATGACCAATGTCAGGGCAAAGGAGGGGCTGTACAGAACGCCGCGGTAGGTTTTGCGGTAGACAATGGCAATGATCAGACCGATCACAAAGCCCAGTCCAAGGGCCAGAAACAGGTCGGAGGGAACGATGGATTTGAACTGCGCGGCCAGACCGGTGGCGTTGACGACGCTGCTCAGCTGCAGCAGGGAAGAAGAGTACATGACGGGGTTCCTCCTTTGGCATATGGCATAATGATAGGGTAACGCAAGGAATGGGGCTTGTCAATCCGATGGGGCAATTTCCCATAGTTGACCTC
>CAKUCE010000189.1 GCA_934643535.1 uncultured Clostridia bacterium
CCCCTGACGATACTTGGCGCTGGCCCGGGGATAAATGCTGTCCTCGTGCTCGTTCACGCCGCCCATGACCTGCGAGGCGTCCAGCCACACATCCACCCGCAGCGGGCCCGCTTCGGATGAAACAGTGGCGGACGCGATCTCGGCCGTTTCCTCATAGGCGGGCATGGACAGCAGCTCCAGCGACGGGGACGCTTTCACCGTCCGTCCCTCCACCTTCCAGCGGGAGCAGCCGGTAAGCAGCGTCAGCGCCAGCAGACAGACCGCCAGCTTCTTTCCTCCTGCGCAGCGGGGCTTTCGCATCCGCGCCGCCTCCTTTCGTATCGTCAATCGTCTTCTTCCGTGCGAACCCGGCAGGCTTCCTCCACCGCCTGTAAATAGCCGGGGCCATTGCGGTACATACCGTCATACAAACGCATATAGGCCCGATAACGCCGGGGGGCGGCGTATTCCAACGCCCGGTTTCGGCAGTCTCTGGGGCTTTTCGGCTGATCGCACAGCTCCCGAACGGCCTGTGCCAGCCCGTCGAAATCCCCCATGGGCACGGTGCGGCCCACCTCGTCCGTGACGATCTCCGGCATGGCGGTCACATCCCAGCAAAGCACCTGCGTGCCGCAGGCCAGCGCTTCCACCAGCGTCATGCCCATGGTCTCCGCATGGCTCAGGCTGACGCACAGATCCGCCGCCGTGTACAGGGCGCACAGGTCGTTCAAGTTGCCCGTGCGGGGAATGCCCAGCACCGATTTTTCCGGCAGGGAACGAATCTGATATTCGTCCAGCCCCACCGCCGCCACGCAGTATTCCGGGCCCAGTTTTTCCGCCAGCTCCAGCAGGTCTTCCAGTCCCTTGCGCGGCTCCCACGTGCTGGCCACGCTCAGCACCAAATGCCGCCCCTCCGCTTCGTCCAGCCCGTAATAATGGGCTGCGTTGCGCAGGAAGGCTTCGTCCGCACAGGGCGCAAACGCGTCTGTGTCGATGCCGTTAGGCAGCACATATATGGGATATTGCCCTAAAAAGGAGCGTTCCACCTGCGCTTTCAGCCACTCCGAAGGGGTAGTCAGCACCAGATGAGGCAGTCCGCTGAACAACGTCCGTTTTTCCCGCCAGTTTCGGGCGCTCTGATCCCGGAACCAGCTCCGGGGATATTCCCGCAAAAGGCTGCAATGGCCGCAGCCGCTCTGCCAGCGCAGACAGCCTTCGCCGCAGGCTTCCGACCGCCGCCGTCTGCCGCCCTCGTCCGCCGGCGCAGCGTCCTCCCCCAGCGAAAAATAGGCGCAGTGCCCCGTAAACGCCCAGCAGTCGTGCAGCGTCCACACGGTGGGAAGGTCGTTTTCCTTCAAATAGGCAAACAGGGTGGGCAGATGAAGATAGGAGCCGTGCAGATTGTGCAGATGAACGATGTCCGGCTTGAACTTTTTCAGCTGCGCGACCAGCTTTTCCGTTTCCCGGCGGCCAAAGAAGCCCTGACGATCGGTCAGCCGGGAAAGCAGCGTGTAGCCCGCAGTCTGCGCCGTGCTGCCGATGCGGTAGCCGGGCACGTCCGAGGGGCAGCTGCCCCTTGCATAGCACAAAAGCGCCCGGTGGCCCTCCCTCATGGCCTGACGGCATAGCTCCACGGCAATGCGGCCAGTGCTGAAGGCGGCTGTCACGTTGATGTGAACGATTCTCATGAGCGGGCGCTCCCTTCCGTTTCCAACTTCTGCTACCTGTTTTCCTTCTGAGAAAACGCTCCGGGAGCGCCGCTCCCTTTTCCGGGTTTGCCGCGCCCCCGAAGCGTTTGGACTCTTAGTAATTTTCGGCTTTCAGCTTGAAATAGGCCTTCGGATGACGGCAGACCGGGCAGACCTCCGGCGCGCTGGGGCCGATGACGATGTGGCCGCAGTTGGAGCACTCCCAGATGCGGTCGCCGTCCCGGCTGAATACAAGCCCTTCCCGCACGTTCGCCAGCAGCTTGCGGTAGCGCTCCTCGTGGGTCTTTTCGATGGCCCCTACGCCCTCAAACAGCCGGGCGATTTCGTCAAAACCCTCCTGCCGGGCCTCCTCCGCCATGGTGGCGTACATGTCCGTCCATTCGTAATTTTCGCCGTTGGCCGCGTCCTCCAGATTGACCTCGGTGGACGGCACCTCGCCGCCGTGCAGCAGCTTGAACCACAGCTTGGCGTGCTCCTTCTCGTTGGCGGCGGTTTCCTCGAAAATCTCCGCGATCTGCACATATCCATCCTTGCGGGCCTTAGACGCATAGTAGGTGTACTTGTTCCGCGCCTGACTTTCTCCGGCAAAGGCCGTCATCAGATTGGCTTCCGTTTTGGTTCCCTGCAGTGACTTCACGATGTTCTCCTCCTTGCCGCCGAAATGCCTCCGGCTTTCCTTACCTTGTATTCTTTCCAAAAAATGACCCGGTGAATCCGTTTTTCAATAGGGTCTCTGTTTTTTCCAACCATCAGAGACCGGCGAGCCGCGAGGCCCTTCGCCGAGCGGCGGTAAAACCCCGGCCAACCGGCTTTCCCTCGAGCACTCCCGCGCTCTATGGGCGCGGCAGACTGTCGCCCCCCTTGATTGGCCGTCAGCGCCCGCGAACAGCGCTTCGCTGGTTCGCGGAAAAGTGCTGCGGCACAGGGCTTAGGGGCTCTGCCCCTAAAACCCTGGCAGGAGGCAGTGCCTCCTGCACCTCCACTTTTTTCGACACACTCCCGCGCCCTATGGGCGCGATGTGGGGTGCAGGGGCACTGCCCCTGCCCAGGTTTGGCAGAAGCCGAAGACCGACCAGTGATCTGTGTGAAGGGCGTATTGAATCAGGGGATCAACCTGCTCCGACTCGGGACGCTCGGCCATGTTGCTGCGGAGACGCAGCCCCTTTTCCACCCCCACCAGATGATTGTCCAGCTTGCTGTCGTATAGATAGGAGTAACTCTTGACCGAGTTGGACATATTGCCTTCGATGGTGGTAACTGCATACACGCCGTCGCCCCTGTCCTCCACGTCCACCACCGAACCGATGTGTACGGTTCGGTATTCGTTGCTCATGTCCGCATAAATCACCAGATAGCCCGGCTGAGGTACGCCCACAAAACGCCCCATGGACAGGAAACCATCGTACTGGTTGCCGACCTGCCCTTCCCGAAGGAACTGTACCTCCGGCAGATTCTCCATGTCTACGTCAGCCTTTTTGACGGGCTCCGCCCCGGCGGCGTTGGCGCAGTAAATGGTGAAGACCGAGCACCAGCCCACTTCGTTCTTCTTGCGATAGTACCACTTGGCATACTTGTTGTACTTGGGCAGACGGGCCCTCTGCACCTCCGTAAACTCCCGGCGAAGCACGTAAAGATAGTTGCGGATCAGTTGAGGCATGGCGTCGTCCGAAACGCTGACCTTCAAGACCTGCTCCCCGGCAGCGGTGCGGTATGTCAGCGTGGTCTCCCCCGCTGAAAGCGCCATGACCATGCCGTCCTCCGAGACAGACAGAATGCTTTCGTCCCCCGAAATCAGCTCGCCCTCCAAGGCGGGCAATGGCCGCTCTGCCTGCTCATCATAGGGGATCACCTCCGTGGATACAAAGGGTGCAGCCGCCGTCTCCCCGGTGCGAAGCTCCCATTCGCCATCCGTCAAAGCCTGCTGGGCGGGGGTCTCCAAAGCCGCGCGAGCCGCCTCAAAATAGGCTGTCAAATCCTCCGCGGCCATGGCTGACGGAATTTCCGCCAAAAGAAGCAGCGCCGCCAGAAATAAACAAATTCCCTTTCTGCGCAAAACGATCTCTCCCTCCGTGTTTTCCTTCCGATTATACCATAAACTGCCCCAAAACAAAATCTCCTTTGTAATGGGCCCGCGATTGTGCTATCATGGAGGGCGAAAGGAGAGGACCTCAATTGAAGCTGCTCCTGCATATTTGCTGCGCCCCCTGCTCCATTATGTGTATCGAAACCCTCCGGCAGGAGGGCATAGAGCCGGTAGGCTTCTGGGATAATCCCAACATTCACCCCTATACCGAATACCGCAGCCGGAAAAACTGTCTGGTCGACTATGCCAAAAGTATCGGGCTGGAGCTGATCCTGCACGGTGACTACGGCCTGCGGCCCTTTGTGCAGACCGTGACGGACGACATCGACGGCCGCTGCGTCAACTGCTATCGGATGCGGATGGAGCCGACCGCCCGCTACGCTGCCGAAAACGGGTTTACCCACATCTGCACAACGCTGTTTGTCAGCCCGTACCAGAACCACGAGCTATTGCGGCAGGTTGCGGAGGAGGAAGCGGCCAAATACGGCGTGGAGCTTCTGTACCGGGACTTCCGTCCGTGGTTCCGTCAGGGGCAGGACAAGGCCCGGGAGCTGGGGCTATATATGCAGAAATACTGCGGCTGCGTTTTCAGCGAGGAAGACCGTTACCGCAGGCGCAAAAAGAAGGCTGAGCCGAAGCCGGAGGAGGGCAAGGCATGAACGAATCCAACCGTCTGCTGCCCTCCGGCCAATGGCTGAAGGAGCGCCTGTCCACCCGCTGGGCGGGCAAAGGCGAAATCCTTTACGAAGCGGAAATTCCCTCTACCAACACGCTGCTGAAGGAGCTGGCCCGTCAGGGCGCGCCTGCGGGCAGCGTAGCGGTGTGCGATTTTCAAAGTGCCGGACGCGGGCGGCTCCAGCGGGTCTGGAAAGCGGCCGCAGGCGAAACGCTGCCCGTATCGCTGCTGCTCAAGCCCCGTCTTACGCCGGAGCAGATTCCTCTCTGCACACTGGGCGCGGCGGTCGCGGCTTCGCAGGCCATCGAGCAGATCTGTCCCGGCCTGAAAGCGGGCATCAAGTGGCCCAACGACGTAGTCATCGGCGGGCGGAAATGCGTCGGCATTCTCTGCGAGGGGGCTTTCGATCCGGATGGACGGCTCTGCGTCGTCATGGGCGTTGGCTTCAACGGAAATCAGCGGGAATTTCCGCCGGAGCTATCCGCGTCGGCCACATCGCTTTTTCTGGAAGAACAGCGCTGCGATCCCACTGCGGAGCCTGTAATCTTACGGGAGCTTCTGATTGCCTTTTTGGAAGCAGTGGAAAAAATCATCGACCGCTTGGAAGGCGGCGGGCTTCCCGCCATATTCCCGGAGTACCGTGCCCGTTCGGTGACGATCGGCTCTACGGTACGGGTCATTGCGCCCACGGAGGAATACATCGGTCAGGCGGAGGGCATGGACGACGCAGGGGCGCTCTTAGTCCGGGACACTTCCGGAGCTTTACGGGTGGTAGTCTGCGGCGACGTTTCCGTCCGCGGTCTCATGGGCTACACCCAGGGGTAGTACCCCTGGGCCCCGGACTGCGCGCTATGCGCGCAGGGGGATTGAGGGACATGCAGGTTGGCCGGGGTTTTACCGCCGTGGCACGACAGGTGCCACGGCTCGCGGGTCTGGTGTGGCTTCCTGCTGATGGGGTGACACAGACCGCCGCTCGGCAACGGGCCTTGCGGCTTGCGCCAAGGGCACCCATATTTATCATAAAATGAGAGAATAAAAATTCGAGGACTGTGGTTTAGACAGTTTGTCGGCTCTCAGGTTTAGAGAATCCCCATTAAAAATAACGGCTCTATCGAAGCCACCGAAGTCTTGATTCAAACGCAAAGGATCGTGAGGAAAAGGAATGCGGTTCACTTCTCCCCAATGGCAAAAAAGGCTGTTTATCGCCGCCATGCTGCTGCTTTATCTGCTGATGCTGGCGCTCAATCTGTTTACGCCCTTCGGCATGGACGATTATTACTACGCTTTCAGCTGCCTGACCGGCGAACGGATGACGCGGCTCGATCAGCTGATTCCGTCCCTGATTGCCCACGGCAAGGTGATGAACGGGCGCTATGCCGCGCACTTTTTCGTGCAGCTGTTTGCCATGCTGCCAAATTTCGTTTTCGACCTCTGCAACGCGGCGGCCTTTGTGCTGCTGGTGCTGGGGCTGTACCGGCTGGCGGGCGGTGCGCGGCGCTATGATGTTCGGCGGCTGCTGTTGGTCGGCTGTCCCGCTTTCC
>CAKUCE010000190.1 GCA_934643535.1 uncultured Clostridia bacterium
TGAAAATTCTGAACGCATCCGATTTTGACAAAGAAAACGTATTTGGCAGGGGCACGGAAAACACCGCTTATGCCCGGTACTTCACCGGCGCGTCGTTTCTGAACCCTTTGACCGATCCGAAAGAAACGGTCTTTCTGGCCAATGTCACCTTCGAACCCGGCTGCCGCAACAACTGGCATATTCATCATGCTTCTCAGGGCGGCGGACAGCTGCTGATCTGCACGGCGGGGGAGGGCTGGTATCAGGAGGAAGGCAAGCCCGCCGTCAGCCTGACGCCTGGTATGGTCGTTACCATTCCCGCCAATGTAAAGCACTGGCATGGCGCGAAGAAGGAAAGCTGGTTTTCGCATATCGCCGTAGAGGTTCCGGGAACGGACTGCCGGAACGAATGGTGCGAGCCGGTGGGAGACGAGGAATACGCCCGTCTGGGCTGAAAGGCGCAGTCGCCTTCAAAATCGTAAACAGCAAAGGGACGCGCTGTCTGCAAACGACGGCGCATCCCTGTTTTTTTCTCTTCTGAATGGCGGAAATTCGGCCGGGCCGCTGCGGCGATCAGGCGGCGCTTTCGCGGACCGCCGTTCCCTTCCGCCTGCTGGGATGGTAACACAGAAGGGCGATCAGGATCATCAGCGCGGTGGCCGACAGGCTGATGGGGTAGGCGGTCATGATGGTCTGGAAGGTGCGGCTTTGGGGAAACACCCACTGGATCCAGCTGATCCGGATGCCGCATACGCCCAGCATGGTCAGCAGGGCAGGCGCAAGCGAAATGCCGAAGCCGCGCAGATAGCCGGACATGACGTCATACAGCAGGCTGAAGGAATGGGAGATCATGACCGTGGTCAGTCGGATAAGGCCGGTCTCCACCACCTCGGGATCGTTATTGAAAATGGCCAGCAGCTGCCTGCCGAAGCCAAGGATCAGAGCGATGGCCGCCGCCAGCACGAGGCTCCTTTCCATCAGGCACAGAGCCAGCGTTCTGCGGCAGCGCTTCACGTTGCCCGCGCCATAGTTCTGCCCCACAAAGGTGGTGCAGGCCTGGCTGAAGGAATTCAGAATGTCGTAGGTGATGACCTCGATATTGAACGCGGCGCTGGAGGCGGCCATGACGACCGTGCCCAGACTGTTGATGACGGACTGAATGACAATGTTGGAAATGGCAAACACGGCGCTCTGGATTCCGGCGGGCAGGCCGATGCGCAGGATACGCCCGAGACTGGCCCGATCAATGCGCAGGTGTCTGGGCTCCAGACGAATGTCCTGCGTACTCTGGCGCAGCCTGCGATACAGAAGCAGCGCGCTGATCCCGTTGGAGATCACCGTCGCAATGGCCACGCCGTTGACCGTCATGTGCAGCACCGCCACAAAGAACAGGTTCAGCGCCACGTTCAGGACGCCGGAGGCGGTCAGCGCCAGCAGCGGCGTTCTGGTCTCGCCGACACTGCGAAAGATGGCCGCTTCAAAATTGTACAGGAGGATCACCGGCATGCCCAGCAGGTAGATCCGCAGGTAAAGCAGCGCCAGCGGGAATACATCCTCCGGGACGCTCAGAAGGCCCAGCAGCGGCGCGGCGGCCAGCTCGCCCAGAATGGCTACGGTGACGCCGCCCAGCAGCGCTACCAGCACCGAAGTATGCACCGCCTTGCGGACGGATTCCCGGTCGCCCTGCCCGATGGCGTGGGCGATGACCACGTTGGCCCCCAGCGCAATGCCGATGAACAGATTGACGATCAGGCCGATGATCGGGCTGTTCGCGCCGACGGCCGCTACGGCCGCCGTTTTTGCCTCTCCGGTGAAATTGCCTACCACCGCGATGTCCGAAGCGTTAAAAAGCTGCTCCAGAATGGCCGTCGCCGCTACGGGCAGGGCAAACCGGGGGATTTTGCTCCAAATGGGGCCGCTGAGCATATCCAGCTTTTGCGCATGCAGAAAAGGCAGGACTTCCTTCCCATGAATTTCCTGAAAAGTATAGCATGAATGCCCAAAATAGCAAATAGCAATCTTTCATACTTTACGATAGTTGAAAGGAATGATAAGACCGGTTATAATCATCCGGAGGTGAAGCGCATGGAGATTCGTATTCTGCGGAATTTTCTGGCCGTCGCGCGGGAGCAGAACATCACCCGGGCGGCGGAAAGCCTGCATATTGCGCAGCCGTCGCTGTCCAAGCAGATGATGGAGCTGGAAAAGGAAGTGGGCAAACCTCTGCTGGTTCGCGGCAGGCGGAAGCTCGTCCTGACGGAAGAGGGGATGCTGCTCCGAAAACGCGCCGAGGAGATTCTGTCGCTCATGGAAAAGACGCGGCAGGAAATCGCATCCGACGCGGGAGAGCTCAGCGGAAGGATCGCGATCGGCGGCTGCCCCACGGAAAAACTGCTGTGCGTCGCGGCGGCGCTGCGGGAGAAGCATCCGGGGGTACAGTTTGATTTTTATGCGGGCGACGCGACGGACGTCGTCGAGCGGCTGGAGCATGGAAGTCTGGATTTTGCCGTGCTGCTGGAACCCGTGGATACGGTCAAATACGAATTTATTTCCCTGCGCAATTCCGCCCGGTGGGGCCTTTTGATGCCCTCGGACTGTGCGCTGGCTCAGAAAAGCGCCGTTTGCCGGGAGGATTTTTGCACCGTGCCGCTGGTGTTTCATCGCCGTGAAGGACTGCAGATCGAAATTGCCCGCTGGGCGCGAAAGGAACCGGAGCGTCTGCACGTTGCCGCGACCTATAATGTGGTGAACGGTACGCCTATCCGATTTGTGCGGAGCGGACTGGGTTATTTTCTGACCACGGAAGAGCATCTCGGCGCCTGTCTGGAGCCCGGGGTCTGCTTTCGTCCGCTGGAGCCGCCGCTGGAGATTCATCACGCACTTTGCTGGAAACGCTATCCCGTTTTCAGCAAGGCGGCAAAGGCGTTTCTGGAAAGCCTTATCGACGCGCTCAATGGGTAAGCCGCAGGATTTGCATAGTTTATATAGGAAAGAAGCGCTCATGCCGAGTTTTTTCAGGCGTGAGCGCTTTTGCGGCCAAAAACGGCGGGGGAGTCAGAGACGGGCTTTGGCTTCTCAGCCTTTGATGCCCTCCGAGGCGATGCCGCGGATCAGATGCTTCTGGAGAAAGAGAAACAGGATCAGCAGCGGCAGACAGGTCACGACCACGCCCGCCATCGTCAGGTTCAGCCGGTTAAAATAGGTGTCCTTCAGGGTATTGAGACCCACGACCATGGTGAAGCGCTCCTCGCTCATGACAAAGGTGGAGGGCACCATATACGAATTCCAGCTCTGTACAAAGTTGAAGATCGTCACCGTGGCCACAATGGGCTTGGACAGGGGAAGCACGATGTGGAAAAAGCTCCGGAAGAAGCCGAGCCCGTCTACCCGCGCCGCCTCCAGAAGATCGCCGGGGAAGGAAAGGTAAAACTGCCGGGACATGAAGATATACAGCGTGTTCATCATATAGGGGACGATCAGGCCGACGAGGGTATCGTTCCAGCCCAGCCGGGTGATCATGATATACTGCGGCGTCAGCAGCACCTGAAAGGGCACCATCATGGTCAGAAGGACGATCGTAAAAACGACGCTCCGGCCGGGAAACCGCAGCTTTGCCAGCGAGTAGCCTGCCGGGACGGTGATGCACAGCTGGGAGAGCAGGGTCAGGCCCGCTACGATCACCGTATTTTTCAGCCAGACGAAAACAGGATAATTCGTAAAAAGATCCTGATAGACGCTCAGCGTGAACTGATCCGGCGAAACCAGCCTTTCGACCTTGTCCAGAGGCAGAAAGGAGTTATACAGGGCGTAGAGCAGGGGAACCACAAACACCGCTCCCAGAACCAGGATCAGGAGCCGAAACAGAATTTTTGCCGTTTTGCTCATGGGTCAACGCTCCTTTCTCAATCCTGATCGCCGGAATCGGTGATCCGATTCTGGATCAGGTTGACGGCGATAATGATCAGCAGCAGTACAATGGCCACCGCGCAGCCGTAGCCGACCTTGTAGTAGTTGAAGCTGTTCATGTAGAAATACGTCAGCAGGGTGGAGGAAGCGCCTGCCGGGGAGCCCAGCCCGCCGCCCGCGCCGCCGCAGATGGCGGCGATCTGGTCATAAACCTTGAAGGCCTGGATGATGGCGTAGACGATCACCAGATAGGTGGTAGGCTTTAGGAGGGGAAGCGTGATATAGCGGAAGGTTTTCCACTTTCCGGCCCCGTCGATGACGGCGGCTTCATAGACCTGCGCCGGAATGGTCTGAATTCCCGCCAGATAGTAGACGGTATAGAAGCCCACCATCTGCCAGATGAACAGGATGGAGATGAAGGGCATCACCAGATGAATGCTGGCATACCAGGTGACGTTTTCAACGCCAAGCCGGGAAAAGAAGACGGTCAGGGCGCTGTCCTTGACGAACAGATGCATGAAGACCGTCGCCACGGCTACGCCGGAGATCGTGTAGGGGATAAAGCTGATGGTGCGGAAAACGCCGCGGCCCCGGAAGCTGCTGTTCAGGATCAGCGCCAGCGCCAAAGCCAGTACCGTGACCGCCGGTACGGTGACGGCGACAAACCACAGCGTATTTTTCAGCGCCAGCAGGAATTTGGGATCCTGAAACATATGGATATAGTTGTCCAGCCCCACGAAGGCCCGGGCTTTGGGTTTGAGGTAGCTGTAATCCAGAAAGCTCATGCCCACGCACTGCAGAAAAGGATATAAAAACCAGATCAGCCAGCAGACCGTCGCAGGGAGGATGAAGATCCAGCCGGCCGCTTTTTCATTTCTGGAAACCGCTTCCCGGAATCGTGTTTTCTGTTGCTTCGCTTTTTTTCTCATGCCCGCACGTTCCCCCAATACGCCCGCGCTGGCGCGGGTCCGTTATTTGATAGAATTCATTCCGAAATAAGAATAAACCGGCAGCGCGGGGGTTTCATTACAGAATTCTGCTATTTCTTAAGAAAATTCGCTGATTTCGCGGTGGAGAAGGCTGGAGCAATGAGGAAGGTCTTCCTTTCAGCAGATTTTGTGAAGAAACAGCGCCATTCCATAATGAAGCCGCACGGCGAATCTGCTATAATGCATCTTGGGATGGTGCGGATTTTGTAAAACAGGAGGGGTTCCATGAAGCTGAAGACCCGGATCAAAATTTCCATGGTAGGGATCATGGCCGCCATGGTGGCGATCTATACCGCCATTATTCTCGGCTCGACGATCCAGACCTACCGCAGGGACATGGAGGACTCTCTCCGCTCCGTCGGCGAACAGAAGCTGATGACGATGGACAGCCTAATGAACACCATGGTCACCATCACGGAAAAACCCCTGTTTGACAATACCATCCTGTCCATCCTGCGAAAAAGCGCGGAGGATTACCGTCAGGCGCAGACGGGCTATCAGCAATATCTGGACTACGAAACGGTAAACGCCCGGCTGTATACCGAGATGTTTTATGAAAACGAATATGTTTATGCCATTACCCTGTTCGGGTTTCATACGGAGACCGCTTATACCAAACAGCGGAGCGGCAAGGGGCTGCTGCCCGGCGATCCCCGGGAGGCGGAATGGGTTCAGCGGCTTCGGCAGACCAACGGCCGTCAGGCGCTGATCTTTCCCCTGCGGGAGGATGATCTGTACCCGGGCGAGGAGCCGGTAATTTCCGTGGGCCGGCTGCTGATGGATCCCATCGGCCAGCAGCCGCTGGGCCTGATCCGTGTGGACATTGCCGCCCGGGATCTGAAGAACATCCTGGAGGGCGATGAAGACACGCAGGTGGTGCTTCTCAGCGAGGCCGAGGAGCTGCTGTATACCTCGCTGCCGTCCGGCGAATGGCGGGAAGCGCTGGAACGCCTGCGCCCCAGCCGCGTGACGGTGTCCAGCCGGTCCCGGCAGTTCGGCTTTTCCCTGACCAGTCTGGCTCCAAAGGATCAGCTGAAGCAAAATATCCGCCGGACGCTTTTGACCATGATCCTCCTGACCGGCGCGTTCGGGGCGCTGATCCCCTTTATTACGG
>CAKUCE010000191.1 GCA_934643535.1 uncultured Clostridia bacterium
GTACATTGCCCGTGAGTTTGCCTATGCCTTCGGTGCTGCCGAAGAGCAGGCATTCTGCGTCGGCACCGGCACGGGTCAGCCCACCGGTCTGTTCACCGCCAACGGCGGCACGGTCGGTGTTACCGCAGCCAGTGCGACCGCTGTTACCACCGACGAGGTGATCTCCCTCATCTATGCGCTGAAAGCCCCGTACCGCAAGAACGCCAAGTTCCTGATGAACGACGCCACCGTTTCCGCACTGCGCAAGCTGAAGGATTCCAATGGTCAGTATCTGTGGCAGCCCTCTTTGCAGGCGGGTCAGCCGGACAGACTGCTGGGCTATGAGATCTACACCAGCCCCTATGCTCCCATGCTGGCGGCAGGTGCGCTCTCCATTGCCTTCGGCGACTTCCAGAGCTACTGGATCGCTGACCGCACCGGCAGAACCGTTCAGCGGCTGAACGAGCTGTATTCCACCAACGGTCAGGTCGGCTTCGTCGCTACCGAGCGTGTGGACGGCAAGATCATTCTGCCGGAGGGAATCCAGCTTCTGAAGATGAAGGCAGCCTGATGAGAGGAGGCGGCGGTGATGGATGAACTGCTCACCAAAGTGAAAGCCAACCTCATTCTGGAACACACGGCGGATGATGCCTTGCTTAAAAGTTACATCACCGCTGCTGTTTCATACGCCGAAAGCTATCAGCACATCCCGGAGGGAACGTATCAGAACACGCCCATGCCGCTGACCACAGAGCAGGCCGTTATCATGCTGTCGAGCCATTTCTACGAATCGAGGGATGGCTCGACAGGCGGATTCTTTGCGGATAACACGGGAGCTGCACAGCAGGTGTGGAACACCGTCAATTTGCTGCTCCGCTTGGACAGGCGGTGGCAGGTATGAGCTTCGGAAAAATGAACGGCTTTGCCGACATCGTAAAGACCCGCCAAGTCAAGGACAGCGAGGGATTCACCCATTCCGAGGATGAAGTCCTTGCGTCCATTCGGGCGTACCGGGAAGGTCGGCACGGCAGTCAGCGGTGGGCAAACCTCGCGGCTTTCAGCGAAGCCACCGACCTGTTCCGATTTCGGTGTATTCCGGGGCTGACAATTACTACCGAGCATTTTCTCATCTGCGATGGAGAGCGATTTAATATCACCTCTGTCGAGAATGTAAAAGGTCGCGGAATGTATATCGAGGTTTTAGCGAAAAGGAGTGAATCTACCATTGGCAAAGGCTGATTTCAAACTCCCGGACGAGTTTCTGACAAAGCTCTCCCGTCTGGGTAAGGACACCGATGCGGTTGCAGAGAAGATTCTGGAAGCTGGCGGACAGGTCGTTCTGGCAAGGGTGCGGAGCAATCTTGCCGCCGTCATCGGCAGCGGGACAAAGTACGACTCGCGCTCCACCGGTGAACTGGCGCAGTCGCTCGGCTTATCTCCCGTCAAACTGAACCGCGAGGGCAACCACGACATCAAGATCGGCTTTTCCGAACCGCGCTCGGATGGCGGCAGCAATGCAAAACTTGCCAACGTTCTGGAATACGGCAAGCACGGACAGCCTGCGAAACCCTTTCTGAAGTCTGCCAAATCCGCATCCAAGGCGGAGTGCATCCGCGTCATGGAGCAGACGCTCAAGGAGGAGGTTGAAAAGCTATGAGTTTGCTGTTGGAACTGAATAACATCGCGGAAAGCTGCGGTGTGCCTGTGGAAACCGGCATCTTCTCCGATGTAGCGCCGGACACCTACCTTGTGTTGACGCCGCTGTCGGACAGCTTTGACCTCCATGCGGATAATCAACCGAGCGTTGACGTTCAAGAGATTCGGCTGTCCCTGTTCTGCAAGGAGAATTACACGAAAATCAAAAATCAACTTGTGAAAGCAGTACTAAACGCAGATATGACAATCACTGACCGCCGGTATATCGGCTTTGAAACCGACACCGGCTATCACCACTATGCCATAGATGTGGCAAAATCTTATGTTTGGGAGGAATGACAATGGCGACCATTGGCCTGGATAAACTTTATTACGCAAAAATCACCGAAGGAGATAATGGCGACGAAACCTACGGCACCCCGACGCAGCTTGCCAAAGCCATGACGGCGGAGCTTTCCGTGGAACTGGCCGAGGCAACGCTCTATGCCGACGATGGCGCGGCAGAGGTCGTGAAGGAGTTCCAAAGCGGCACGCTCACGCTGGGCATTGACGATATTGGCGTGCAGGTGGCGCAGGACCTCACCGGTGCAAAAATCGATGACAACAAGGTGCTCATTTCCGCATCCGAGGACGGCGGCGAACCCGTGGCCATCGGCTTCCGGGCGAAGAAGTCCAACGGTAAGTACCGCTACTTCTGGCTGTACAAGGTCAAGTTCGGCATCCCCGCGACGAACCTCACCACCAAGGGCGAGAGCATCGAGTTCTCCACGCCCAGCATCGAGGGCACTGTCCTGCGCCGCAACAAGCTGGACGGTCAGGGCAAGCACCCGTGGAAAGCCGAGGTTTCCGAGGACAGCGCCGGGGTGGCCGCATCTATTATCAGCGGCTGGTACTCGGAGGTCTATGAACCGGTTTTCGCCGCTTGAAGGGAGGCTGGACGAAATGGAACACGACAGAAGCGCAAAAATCGAAATCGGCGGTCGGGAGTTTGAACTCATTCTCACCACCCGCGCCACCAAGGAGATCGCCGTACGATATGGAGGTCTTGAAAATCTGGGTCAGAAGCTCATGCGGTCCGAAAACTTTGAAATGGCGCTGGACGAGCTGGTGTGGCTCATCACGCTGCTTGCGAACCAGTCCGTGCTCATCCACAACCTCAAGAGTCCAGAGGACAAGCAGGAGCTTCTCACGCAGGAGACGGTCGAGCTGCTCACAAGCCCTCTGGAACTGGCAGAGTACAAATCCGCCATCATGGAGGCCATGTTCAAGGGAACGAAGCGGAATGTGGAAAGCGAGAACAATTCAAAAAACGCGCAGGTCGGGTAACAGACGAGGAACTGTTCACCCGGCTTTTCTATTACGGAACGGCGCAGCTGCATCTTCCCTCCGAGGAGGTCTGGCTGACGCCGTTCGGTTTTCTCCTCGACCTGTGGGAATGTCACAGGCAGTTCCTCGGCATGGCAAAGCCGAAACGGGAGCTTTCCATCGACGATATTATCCCGCCCGGACTGTAAGGAGGCGAAACATATGAGCATCATCCCCGGCACAACGCCGACCCTGACGCTGTCTCTTGACAGAAGCATCACCGGCTGCACGGCTGCGGAGTTTTGCCTTGCCTGCGGAACGGTCCGGATCTTGCGTCCACTTTCGGAGCTTTCTCTGTCCGCAGACGGTACGGAGGTCAGCCTTCGCCTGACGCAGGCTGAAACGCTGATGCTGCCGGACAACCAGATTGCAAAGGTACAGCTACGGGTCATGCTCGGCGGCGCGGTATTTGCAACGGACAGCATTCCGATCCCGACGAAAGAACTACTGCATCGAGAGGAGTTGATTGCTGATGCGAATTAGTGCAAAGCTGCACACCGAGGACGAACGGCTCCATGCTGACTTCCAAGCGACCGTTCAGGTCGGCGGCGGCTTCTCACTGGGTCATGCGCTCATGTGGGACAAGCAGGGACGGCTTGCCGTGCAGGTGGCGGAAGAAGCCGAAGCGGACAATACGCTTCCCATCACAGCAGCGGCAGTATATGCGGAACTGGGCAACATCGAAGTGCTGCTCGGCACGATATAGGAGGTTTTATGAGCATTGCAACAGAACTCGCCAAGCTCCAGACGGCGAGAAACAAGATCCGTACAAAGCTGGTGGCACTGGGGCTTGTGACCGCGGCGGCCAAGCTGGACGATTGCGCCACAGCGGTGGACGGCATTTCCAATCAGGGCGCGGTCTCCGCGACCGTGCAGGAGGGCGATACCTACACCATTCCCGCAGGCTACCACAACGGCAGCGGTACAGTTTCCGGTGTGGCGGGCGGCGGCAACTACAAGCTGCAAAGCAAGACGGTCGCGCCCACGAAAGCACAGCAGGCGATCACCCCGGACAGCGGCTATTACGGCCTGTCCGACGTTACCGTCTCGCAGATCCCCGATGCGTATCAGGATGTGTCCTCCGTTACGGCGGTCGCAGCAGACACGCTGACCGGCAAGGTGATCGTCACGGCGGACGGTAAGGTCGCAACCGGCACCATGCCGAATAACGGCGCAGTATCCAAGGCGCTGGATGCGAGTACGTCGTCCTATACCATCCCGAAAGGTTACCACAGCGGCGCGGGCAAGGTGTCCGTCGCAGTGGAAACAAAAACGGTCACGCCGACCAAAGCGGCGCAGGACATTGTGCCGTCTACGGGCAAAGTTCTCACCAAGGTCAGTGTGGCGGCAATTCCGGATGCGTTCGTAGACACCTCCGGTGCGGATGCGCTGGCGGCGAATATCCTCGACGGCAAGACAGCCTTTGTGAACGGCTTAAAGGTCACCGGCTCCATGCCGGACAACGGCAGTGCCACCGCCACAATGGACGGCCTGACCACGACCAGCGTGACCATTCCGGCAGGCTACACATCCGGCGGTACGGTGTCGCTGACTGCGGATATTGAAGAAGCCCTGGCGGCGATCTGAGGCGGCTGCGGATGAGTATTAAAAGTGAGATCACGCGGCTGAAAGATGCGAAGAGCGTGCTCCGACATTGGTTGATGGCAAAAAACGTAACCGTGCCAGGGTATGCCACATTGTCGGAGCTCACGGACCTTTTGAGCAAGGTGCCGGTTGTGGACACCGAAGTTGTAGAGGTGACGGTCTCCAATCATACGAATGCAGCTATAACCGCCTATGGCTTGGACGGACCGGTCGAAATCCCTAACCTGACAGATGGGACAGTGTCTATTCTCCTTGGAGCAATGATCCACATCGAGGTTACGACACAAACAAATTATTTCTACTCACCCACAGACGGCGAGGTCATCGATAGCAGCGAAAATGGCGCACACATCAAGATCACAGACCGCTATTGCAAGGTCTATGTGACGATCAGCCCCATCGTATAACCTGCGCGGAAAGGAGGCGGCAGTATGGCAGACAATTTCGGTTTAAAAATCGGTCTTGAGGGCGAAAAGGAGTTCAAAAAGGCCATCGCGGACATCAATCAGTCCTTTAAGGTCCTCGGCTCGGAGATGAAGCTGGTGTCCTCCGAGTTCGGTAAAAACGACACCTCCATGCAGGCCGTCGCCGCTCGGTCGGAGGTTCTGAACAAGCAGATCGACGCGCAAAAGCAGAAGATCGAGGTGTTGCGGCAGGCGCTGAAAAATGCGTCGGAGTCCTTTGAGGAAAACGACCGCCGCACCCAAAGTTGGCAGATCCAGCTGAACAATGCAGAAGCTGCCCTCAACGACGTGGAGCGCGAACTGAAAGCCAACAACGACACGCTCTCCGAAGCCAGCGACGGCTATACGGACGCAGAAAAATCCGTGTCCAAGATGGCGGATGAAATGGACGATGCCGCAAAAAATGCCGGGGACATGGGCGGCAAAATCGACGATGCCGGAGAGAAAGCGGAGAAATCCGGCGGCAAATTTGAAAAGCTGGGCAGCGTCCTCAAGGGCATTGGCACGGCAATGGGCGCGGTCGCTGCCGCTGCCGGGGCCGCCGCCGTCAAGCTGGGCAAGGAAGTCATTTCTGCCTACGCCGACTATGAGCAGCTGGTGGGCGGCGTGGATACGCTGTTCAAGGACAACTCCAAGGAGCTGCAAAGCTACGCTGCAAACGCCTATAAAACAGCGGGTTTGTCTGCAAACGAATACATGGAGACGGTCACCTCGTTCTCCGCAAGTCTGATCCAGTCTCTCGGCGGCGACACCGAAAAGGCCGTCAAATATGCCGACATGGCAATCACGGATATGTCCGACAACGCCAACAAGATGGGTACGGATATGTCCATGATCCAGTCGGCATATCAGGGCTTTGCCAAGCAGAACTACACGATGCTGGACAACCTGAAGCTCGGCTACGGCGGCACGAA
>CAKUCE010000192.1 GCA_934643535.1 uncultured Clostridia bacterium
CTGCTGCTCAGTCTGATGAGCATCACAGCCGTCGCGGAAGAAAAAAAGACCGTACGGATGTGGACGTTCCTGGATCCGACCAATACGACCAACGGACGTTCTGTAGCTCTGCAGCAGATCATCGACAAATTTGAAGCGGAGCATCCCGACATCCAGATCGTCGTGGAACCGCAGGATTGGGCCAGCATGTCCACCAAATTCTTTGCAGCTCACGCAGCCGGCAACGCCCCGGACATCTGCTGGATCATCATGGATGAAATGGGTGCTGCTCTCGATCTGAATTCCCTGGAGCCTCTGGAAAATCTGGCGATCGGCCAGTGGTCCAGCGACGAAATCGCCGACATTGACGATGCGTTCTGGCAGTTTGGCGTTCGGGATGGCAAGCATTATCAGATCACCTTCTCCAGAAACTACGTCACCCTGTACTATCGTGCTGATCTGTTCGCCGAAAACAACATCGAAATTCCGCGCACCTGGGATGAGCTTATCGCCGCCGCCCAAAAGCTGACCGGTTTTGACGAGAAGCTGGGCGTACAGCGCTATGGTTTTGGTCTGGGTCTGGCTACCGAAGATGTAGATCCTCAGATCATGACCAATATGATTTTGGCCGACCAGGGCACTCTGTTCAACGAAGACGGCACGGCCAACTGGGCCAACGAATCCGGTGAGAAGGCGCTGGAAACCATGTGCAAGTTCATCACGGAGTACGGCATCACTCCTGAAACCGCTATTTCTACCACTGGCGAAGAACTGTGGACCGATTTCGAGGCCGGCAAGCTGGCTATGATCTCCGGCGGAGCCATTCGCGTCAATACCGTTCGCAATAATTGCGTGTATGATCCCGAAGCCGTGCAGATCATGCTCTGGCCCACTGCTGACGGTGAAGGTCACGCGCCCGGCGTCATCAACGGCTGGTGTGTTGGCGTATGGAGCGGCAGCCAGGTGAAGGAAGAAGCCGGTCTGTTCCTGGAGGCCATGGTCAGCCCCGAAGCCGACAAGCTGTGGGTAGAACTGGGCGGCCAGCCCGCCATGCGGCAGTCCACGCTGGAGAACGCGAAGGAGTACATCGAAAAGAATCAGTTCCTGTCCGTCATCTCCGAAGGTTTCCTGACTGCCGGTTATCCTCAGCCCACGGACTTCTCTGTGTCCAGTTGGAAGAACGACCTGAACAACGCTGCCCAGAAAGTGCTGGTGGAAGGCATGAGCGCCATGGAAGCGCTGGAAGCGGTTGCGCAGGATTTCAACGATCGCAATCAGTAAAACCATCTGGGGCTTTCGGAGAAAAACAGTATCTCTGCTCTGAAAGCCGGGAGGAGTAAATTCCTCCGAACCTTCCCGTGGGTTTTATAGACAGTCTGATACGGGGCTGCCGCGGCAGGGTGAATGTTCTCCCTGCCGCGCTCCCGTAAGATTTTCTCAGCAAGGAGGAATTGCTCTTTGAAATTTCAAAGGAGAATGGGGCCTCTGCTGGTGGCGCCCGCTATGCTGCTGATTGCGGCGCTGCTGATCTGGCCTCTTTTTTATACGGTTTATTGCAGCTTTCTGAAACTGGATTACCTCAATTACGGCGGTTTTGTCGGTTGGAAAAACTATTCTAAAATTCTCTCGGATAAAAGTGTATACGCTTCTTTCAAAGTTACTTTTCTGGTAACGATATGCTCCACCGGTATTTCAATGCTGCTTGGTCTGATTCTGGCGTTATGGATTGACAAGCGGAGCGGTTTTATGGCTTTCAGTATTGAACTGGTAGGTCTTCTTCCCTGGGTAATTTCCATGATGGTCGGCGCTATGCTTTGGCGTTGGCTGCTCAATGGAGATACCAGTCTTTTCAGCTTTCTGATGCGTCTTTTGGGCAAAGAACCGATTCCACTGTTTAACCGGAAGACCGAGGCGACCATTACGTTGATCGCGGTCATGGCGTGGCGTACCATCGGTTACTCGATGGTCATGATTTTGGCCGGACTAAAAGGCGTTTCCGAATCTCTGATCGAAGCGGCGCATGTGGATGGTGCGAATCGCTGGCAGGTACTGACAAAAATCCGGCTTCCCCTGATTAAGACACCCATGTTGATCTCGGCAATCGTCCTGACGATGAGCAACTTCAACAATAATACAGTTCCCATGGTATTGACCAGCGGCGGTCCCAGCAATGCGACCAACGTAATTACGCTGTATTTGTACAAGCTCAGCTTCGACTATTATAAATTCGGCACCGCGTCCGCGCTGTCAACCCTGCTGTTTGCAGTCAACGCGATTATGATTGTGGTGTATATCAGGATGGTGAAGTATGATATCTAATGCGTCGCAGTGCCGCAGGAAAAGCAATCTTTCCAAATTCGGCGGTAAATTACTGGAAATTGTCATTTTGCTAATTGTTCTGGTTGTGACTTTGGCTCCCATTATTTGGGGAATTTCCACCTCCTTTAAGCCCCGGCGCGAGCTTTTCGCTTACCCGCCCGCTTTGATCGGCTCCAGTGTTTCCTTCGAGCATTATGAGAACATCTTTGCCAGCGGTTTCTGGCAGGGAGTGAGAAACAGCACCTTCTACTCCGTGGCTTCGATTCTGCTGGTTCTCTTCCTTGGTGTTCCGGCTGCCTATGGATTTCAGCGTTGCCGTTTCCGCTTCAAAAAATTGCTGTTCTATTTTGTGGTGGCTGGCATTCCATTGTCTGCGGGCAGCTCGGTACTGCTGATTCCCAACTATATCATGATGTCGAAGCTGCAGATGATTGACAGATGGTACACGTTGATCCTCATCTATGCGGCTTACCAGATTCCCATGTCTATCTGGATCATTCGCAGCGGTGTGGAATCCGTTCCGATTGAAATTAACGAGGCGGCGCTCATAGACGGCTGTTCTCACGCTTATATCATCTTCGGCCTGACCCCCAGGCTGATTCTTCCCTCCATTGCGTCGGCCGCACTGTTCACCTTCATCGGCTCATGGAATGAATTCATTGTTGGCAGCGTCATGCTGAACAGTCCGGATCTTCGTTCCATCCAGCAGGTCATCTATTATTTTATGGGTTTCTTCGGCACGGATTGGGGCGCGTTGTGTGCTTCAGCCTGCATGGCGATTCTTCCCATCCTGGTCGTTTTTATTTTCCTTGGACGGCTGATGATTTCCGGTCTGACACAGGGAGCCGTAAAGGGTTAAGCGAATGGAGGACAAAAACAACATGGTTCACAAACCGTTACAGGCAGATGTCGTAGTCGTTGGCGGCGGAACCAGCGGTGTAATTGCCGCTGTAGCCGCCGCCCGGAACGGCGCCAATACGCTTCTGGTGGAGCGCAATGAGTTTCTGGGAGGCATGCTGGTTTCCGGTCTCGGTCTGCTCGGTTTCCGTGACCGTCAGGGCGACAAAGCGATCGGCGGCATTGCTCAGGAACTGATGGATATGCTGGATGAAACCAGGGATACGCAAGGGCATAACTATTGTCCTATTCTGAACAGTCTGACGCCCATCAACACCGCCATGATGCAGCTGCGGCTGATGCAGCTTTGTCACGAGGCAGGCGTGCGGCTGCTTCTATGCTGTGAGGCCACCGAAGTCAAAATGGAAAACGGACGAGTCGCTCAGCTGACGCTCTTTGGAAAAAATCATTTTTATGAAGTGCAGGCCAAAGTTTTCATTGATGCGACCGGTGATGGAGAAATCTGTGAAAAAGCGCACGTCCCAATGGTGCCTCGAAAGAGCGACGGAGAGCTTCAGCCCGCTTCCCTGATTTTTTCCCTCTCCAATGTCCATCGTGAAGCCCTGCTGGACTACGCAGAGCAGAACCCGGATGAAGTGAAAACACCTGAAGGTTATGAAATGGACACCAGTCCGGCGTTTTATCGTCATTCCGTGGGTTACAATCTGCTGGGACTGGATCAGATTATCCGCACCGCCCGGGCCAACGGCGACTACCGCGATGTGCCCCGTGACCGCTTTTCCACAATTACCAATCCGCTGCCGGATCGAATGACGATCAACAATACGCGGATTATGAATTTTGACGGAGGCAATCTTTTCCAGCTGACCCATGGAATCGAAGAGGGTTTCCGCCAGCTGGACGAGCTATTGGATTTTATTCCCAAATATGTACCCGGCTACGAACACAGCGAACTGACTTATATTTCCCCTATGCTGGGTGTGCGGGAGTCCCGCCGGTGTATCGGAGAAAAAACGCTGACCAGCGAAGATATTCTGCAGGGACGTGTGCCGGAAGATACAGTGGCCCTATGCGGCTATAATATCGACATTCATCATGGCGAGGACGAGGGAAGCGAACTGTACATTGTAGAGCGCTCCTTTGGGATCCCCTATGGCACCATGATAAGCCGTCATGCGGCGGGGCTTCTTTTCACGGGCCGGTTGATTTCCGTAGAGCGAGAGCCTTATGGAGCCACCCGGATCATGAGCACCTGTATGGCTTTGGGCGAAGCCGCAGGCTGTGCAGCAGCTCTCTGTGTGAAAGAAGGAACCAGCCCGGAAAAACTGGACGTCCAGCTCCTGCGCGCAGCCCTGCGCAAAGAAAACGCCATTCTCGAGGTGCAGCATGATACACAAGAATTATGACATCGTTTGCGTGGGCGGAGGTCTGAGTGGATTTGCCGCAGCGCTGGCTTCGGCGCATTCCGGCATGAAAACACTTCTGACAGAACGCGCTTATTCCCTTGGAGGAGAAGCGGCTGGAAAGCCAGCCTTTCTGACGGGCAGCGATCAGGGAAACATTTTGGGGGATCTGGCGGATGAATTACTTTTCCGACTTCGAAAATATCACGGTTGTGCGGAAGTGATCCATCGCCCGGGGCAGGGGGATTTCATTCCGCTCAACAGCGAAGCACTCAAAGTAGCAATGATGCAGATGTGCCGCGAAGCGGGTGTAGAACTGCTCTTTTCCTGTGTGCCCATACAAAAAGAGAGCCGAAACGTATTCCGTTTTTGGGGCAAGGGAGAACAGCTTCTGTTGGAAGGCAAACGGTTTATCGATGGAACCATCAACGGCGAGCTGGCTTCATTGGCCGGAGCTGAAATTGAATTTTCCGGTCCGGCTCCCGCGTCACTGCCGCTCGTCTTCAGTCAGGTTCACTGGGAAACAGTGCTGCGTTATGCACAAGAGCATCCGGACGATGTGCAAGCCGACCCGGAGTGTCGTTGTCTGGAGGGGTTTGCCCAGCTATTGTTGAAATGCCAGCTGCCTTTTTCATCTCTTCGTTGCTTTCAGGCTGCAGAACACGGCCGTACGGTTGTTGAAGCCGTGCGACTTTCCGGCATCGATGAAACCGATCCCGAAAGTCTTTCCAGCGGCATAGAGTCAGCCAGCCTTCAGGCACTGGAACTGTACAGAAAGCTGCAAAACGGCTTCCCCGGCTTTTCTCAATGCCGTCTGTCCAGTGTGGCGCAATCGCTGGAAATACAGGGAACCCGTCGTTTTCGCTGTCAAGCTGCCGTGTCTTTGGAAGAGTGCGACGAAAAAGCCCTGTTGCGTTTTCCGGCCTTTGGGGGTGAAAAGGCCTGTCTGGTTCCCGTTGGAGCCTGGCTTCCGAACGGTGTTGATAATCTCGTGTTAGCCGGGCATTGTCTTTCCGCCAAAGCCAGTACACCGTCCGCACTTTACGCCGACGGCGTCCAAATGGCTCTTGGGGAAGCAGCCGGCATTTATGCATCTCTCTCCGTTCACAAAGGTCTGGTTTCTGAAAATCAGCTTCGGGAAGAACTAGCCAAACGGGCTTCCTTTTCCATGCTTCTGGTTTAACCGCATAAATTCACCCGGCAGAATGATGGACATTTTGCCGGGTGCTTCTCTTTCTTATCCTTTTGCAGCGTTTCTTCGGCCTGTTCAGAAGATTCTGGCAGTTGTGTGCTTTATCCCGAATGTTAAGTTTGCTTCGTTTTTGTGGCTTTGTCTCTGGTTTAGGTCAGTTTACAAGGAACTACACGCAGACCGTGAAACGGGCTGCTGACAACAAACGGCGCTATGCTCCCG
>CAKUCE010000193.1 GCA_934643535.1 uncultured Clostridia bacterium
GTATATCACCGAGATCAACACCATCCCCGGCTCGCTGGCTTTCTATCTCTGGGAAGCCTGCGGTCTTCCCTATGCCCGTCTGATCGACCGAATGGTGGAATGCGCCATGAAAGCCGAGCAGGACAAGGAAGAGAACAATTACGCTTACACCTCCGACATCCTCAAGAATCTTTCTTTGGGTGGCAAAACGGGCATGAAAAACGGGCTGAAAAACGCCTGAAACACAAAGGAGCTTTAGAAGGGTGGATTTATCGCAGATTATCAGTCCCGAGGACATTCGCAGCCTGAGCTATGAAGAATGCGAGGATCTGGCGGACGACATCCGTACCAAAATCATCCAGACCGTGTCCAAAAATGGCGGCCATCTTTCCTCCAATCTGGGAATCGTGGAGATTACGCTGGCCCTTCACCGCGTGTTTCATATGCCCGAGGACAAAATCATTTTCGATGTAGGCCACCAGACCTATACCCATAAGCTGCTGACGGGCCGGTATCATGAGTTTCATACTCTGCGTACCTACGGCGGGCTTTCCGGCTTCCCCAAACGCTCCGAAAGTCCATATGACTGTTTCGAGGCCGGTCACGCCTCTACGGCGATTTCGGCTGCCCTTGGCATGGCTCGCGCCCGGGATGCGAAGGGGGAAAAGCATCATGTGATCGCCGTAGTAGGGGATGGCGCTCTGACGGGCGGTATGTGCTACGAAGCGCTGAACGACTGCGGCAATACCAAGACCCGGTTGATCGTGCTTCTGAACGACAATGAAATGTCCATCGCTCAAAACGTGGGGGCGCTGAGCCAGCATCTGTCCAGCCTGCGGGCCAGTCATGGATGGAATACCACGAAATCACATGTCAAAAAGGTACTTGGCAAGATCCCGCTGGTGGGGAAGCCGGTATATCGCTGTATGCACGGCCTCAGCACCATGATCAAAAGCGTAGCCCTCAACGAGGGCTTCTTTCCGGCACTTGGTTTCCGCTATCTGGGGCCCATCAACGGCAACGATCTGGAGTCGGTAGAGGGGATTCTCCGCCAGGCCGAACGGCTGGAAGAACCGGTGGTCATCCACTGCATCACCAAAAAGGGTTACGGTTTCAACCGCGCCGAAAAAAACGCCGAACGTTTTCACGGAACGCCGCCTTTCTATCTGGATGAAGAAAAGCCCTCTGCTTCTGCTGCCGGCAGCAAGGGCAACGGCGAAATTGCTACGGAAGAACTGCTGAAACTGGCAGGGCAGGATCGGCGGATCCAGTTTATCACCGCCGCCATGCCGCTGGGCACCGGAACGACCGCATTTCGGGAAGCCTATCCGCAGCGCTATTTTGACGTTGGTATTGCGGAGGAACACGGCGTTACCATGTGCGCCGGAATGGCCGCCGGAGGGTTGAAACCCTACTTTTTTGTGTACTCCACTTTTCTGCAGCGCGGGTACGATCAGGTGCTGCACGATGTATGCATGCAGCGGCTTCCGGTAACGCTGATGCTGGATCGGGCGGGAATTGCCAACGAGGACGGTCAGTCTCATCAGGGCTTGTATGATTTTGCCTATTTGCGTCATATTCCCAATATGACGGCGCTTGCTCCTGCCAATGAAGAGGAATTGCGGCTGATGGCCTGCGCTTCCTGCGGATTTGACGGTCCCTGTTCCATCCGCTATCCCAAAAGCGCGGTTTCTTTGCCGGATGGATACGCCGTTTCTTCGTTCACCATCGGAAAATGGCTGACCCTTCGGGAGGGAACGGACGCGGTGATCCTGGCAGTTGGCAGCATGGTCTCGACGGCGCTGCGCGCGGCGGATGCGCTGGCACAGGATGGAGTTTCACTCACCGTGGTCAATGCGTCCACCGTAAAACCGTTGGATGCAGAATGCCTCCGCCGGGTTTTCGAAATGGATCGACCGATTTTTACCGTGGAAGAACACGTCCGTATGGCCGGCTTCGGCAGCGCTGTACTGGAAGCGGCTTCTGAGATGGGCTTTCGCCCCAGCGTAAAGCTGCTGGCAGTGGACGACTGCTTTGTCCCTCACGGCGATCACGCGCATCTGCTGCGGGACACGGGGCTGGATGACGAAAGTGTTATCCGGGCCATCAGCACCGAACTGAACCGGGAGGAACCAAAGAATGTCTGATAAGGTACGGGTAGACGTGGCCATGGTCCAGCGCGGACTGGCCCCCAGCCGGGAGCAGGCGCAGGCGCTGATTATGGCCGGGCAGGTGTACCGCAAGGAAGTCAAAATTCTGAAAGCGTCTGAAAAGGTGGGGGAAAGCGACGACCTTCATGTGAAGGGAAGCTCCAATCCCTACGTAGGCCGGGGCGCGCTGAAGCTGGATAAGGCGCTGCGGGTCTTTCAGGCGGATGTAACGGATGCGGTAGCCATGGACATCGGCGCAGCTACCGGCGGCTTCACCGACGTGCTGCTGCATAACGGAGCGAGGCAGGTTTATGCCATCGACGTAGGATACGGTCAACTGGATTGGAAGATCCGCAGCGATCCCCGGGTCGTGGTGCTGGAGCGCACCAACGCCCGCTACCTGACCCATGAGGAAATTCCCTGCGTACCGGATGTGACCGTCATGGACGTATCCTTTATTTCCGTCAAGCTGATTTTGCCGACGGCGGCGGAGCTGATGGAACACAGGGGACGTTTCTATATTTTGATCAAGCCGCAATTCGAGGCCGGGCGTGAGAACGTGGGAAAAAAAGGCGTCGTGCGGGATCCGGCCGTCCATGTGCAGGTGATCGAGAACATCCGTACCTTCCTGCCGGAGATCCACTATCATATGGCACAACTGGATTTTTCACCCATCACAGGCCCGGAGGGCAATATTGAGTACATCACGGAGCTGCTGCCCGGAGACGATGGCGGCGTGGAGGAAGCTCGCATTCGCGCCGTGGTAGAGCAGGCGCACGCCACACTCTACGCCTGACTGTTCTTTCCGTTTCAGGTGTGCCGTCTTCGAACGGAAACTGGCAGCGAGACCGGAACGGGCCGTTGCCGGTCTGTCGCTTGCACGAAAATGCATAAGTATTCGTTGTTGAATACTTATGCATTTTATGTTACAATGGTTCGGAAAGGCAGGATGGAGAATGAAATCCATTTATGTGGTCATGCACCATCGGAAGGATAACATCGAAGGGCTGGCTTATCAGCTGGTTCGGGCGCTGACGGAAGCGGGTATCACCGTTTTTGCGGAGCCATGGCTGCTTCGCCGTCTGGAGCGACGGAAGGATATCCCGCTGGCTCAGGGCGATCCCAGCTATTGTGAGGCGGTGCTTTCCGTAGGGGGCGACGGAACGTTCCTTCGGGCCAATTCCATCGCCGTCAGCTATGGACTGCCCATTCTTGGCATCAATCTGGGCACGGTAGGTTTTTTAGCGGAAGTGGAATGGGAACAACTGACTGACGCCTGCCGAAGCCTTGCTATGGAGGAATACAACCTTCGCCGCCGGATGATGCTTGCGGCTATTCTGGAGAGCTACACGCCCGGCCGTCAGAAAACGTGGTACGCGCTGAATGACGTGGTTCTGAGCCGCGGCGGTTATTCCCGGCTGATTGGCGTTCATGCCGCCATTAACGGGCAGGACGTCGGCCAGTTTATTGCGGACGGGCTGATCGTCGCTACGCCTACGGGTTCCACCGGTTATTCGCTTTCCGCCGGAGGCCCGATCGTTCACCCGGACGTGGAATGTATCCTGCTGACGCCTATCTGCGCGCATTCGCTGCAGCACAGGCCGGTCGTGGCGGCGCCGGACCATCATGTGGAGCTGATGCTGGACGAGACCTATACCACCCGCGGCGTACAGTGTTCCGTGGATGGACAGGAGGTTGTGATCCTTCAGCCGGGGGAACGCCTGCTGGTGACGCGCGCGCCTTTCGACGCCATGATGATCGAAACCCATCCACAAAGTTTTTTTACCACCATCCGCCTGAAGCTGGCGGAATGGAGCCGATAATTTAAGGAGGCCCTTTCTGATGAAAGCATCCCGTCAGGTGACCATACTGGAAGTCATCCATAATCAGGAGATCGAAACGCAGGAGGAACTGGCGGACGCGCTGCGGGAGCATGGCTTTCAGGTGACGCAGGCCACGATCTCCCGCGATATTAAGGAACTGCGGCTGGTAAAGGTTCTGGGGAAAAACGGCGCCTATCACTATGCGACCGCCGCCAAGAGCGATAACGGCCTGAGCGAGCGGCTGATCCGCATGTTCTCGGAAACGGTGCTGAGCATTACCTGCGCTTATAATCAGATCATCCTGCGGACGATCTCCGGCAGCGCCAACATCGCAGCGGAGACCATCGACCGTCTGCAATGGCCGGAGGTGCTGGGCACCATCGCGGGCGACAACACGATTCTTTTGATCGTGCGCACCATCGAAGAAACGGGCGTGCTGATGGAACGGCTGAACGACATGATGCACCGCAGCTGATTTTGGAGAAAGGAAGGGCCGGACATGCTGATCTCGATGACCGTGCGCAATATTGCGCTCATCGAAAGCCTGACCATTGAGTTTCATCGCGGGATGCACGTCCTGAGCGGCGAAACGGGCGCAGGCAAATCCATTCTGGTGGACAGCATCAATCTGGTGCTGGGCGAGCGGGCCGACCGCAGTCTGATTCGTTCGGGCTGTGAAAAAGCGTCGGTGGAAGCGCTGATCGACATTTCCGACTGTCCGCGGGCCCGGGAAGTTCTGGCCGAGCAGGAGCTTTCCGACGATCATGGACTGATTGCCATCCAGCGGGAGATAACCGGCGAAAGGAATATCTGCCGCGTCTGCGGAACCATTGTCCCGCTTGCTTTTTTGCGGCGGCTTTCCGAACTGCTGGTGGACGTTCATGGTCAGCACGAGCATCAAAGCCTGTTGGACGCTAAAAATCATATGGGCTTTCTGGATTCCTTCGGAGACGCCGCCTTCCAGCAGAAAAAAGGCGAAGTAGCCCGAGCCTACCAGATCTGGCGCGAGAGCAGCAGCCGTTTTTCCGCACTGCGAAAGGAGAATGCTCAGCGGAACGAGCGTCAGGAATATCTGCAGAGCCGGGTAAAAGAACTGGACGCAGCCCAGCTTACGGTGGGCGAAGCGGACAAGCTCGCCGCCGAGCGGGAGCGGTATTTGGGCGCGGAGAAAATCGACAGCGCTCTGCACACCGCCTACGAGCAGGTATACTCCGGGGGGCGGGAGCAAAGCGCCGCACTGAAGCTCCGTCAGGCGGCCGAAGCCATGAACCAGATTGGTGAGCTGGACGAACGCTTCAGGGGGCTGGCTGCCCGTCTGGAAAGCGCTCAGTACGAAGTGGAAGAGGCTGGCATTGAGCTTCGGGAACTGCTGGAAAAAGAAAACTTCGACCCGGAACGCAACGAGCAGATTCTGGAACGGCTGGATCTGATCCGCCGGCTGGAGCGCCGGTATGGTATGACGGCGGACGAGCTGGCGGTCCATCACGAGGAAATGCGGGACGAACTGAAGCGCCTTGGCAGCATGGAGGAACGTCTGCGCCGGGCGGAAAGCGATTACAAGCAGAAGCTGGCCGCCTACCGTTCCCTTGCCGCAGAGCTGACGGAAGGCCGAAAAGCCCTTGCCGCATGGTTTGAAAAAACCATCGAGGGGGAACTGCGAGATCTGGGAATGCAGAACACGAAATTCGTCTGCGTGTTTGAAGCGCCCGAACCCGGCAAGAAGCGGATCCCTACCACCGAAGGAGAGGATCACGTCGCGTTCTATATCGCCCCCAACCCGGGCGAGCCTTTGAAACCACTGGATAAAACAGCTTCCGGCGGCGAATTGAGCCGTCTGATGCTGGCGCTGAAAGCGGCGGGCGCGGCCCACGAGGGCATTCCCTGCATGATTTTCGACGAGATCGACACGGGCATCAG
>CAKUCE010000194.1 GCA_934643535.1 uncultured Clostridia bacterium
TGCATTTTCCATCAACTTGCGGTATGATGACTATGCTATCCTGTGGATAGTAGGGCTTGCATCCGCATGTCCTGAATGCGGGCTTCCGTCTGGGGCCTGCGGTAACAGTATTTGGAAAAGGGGTTGCATCCTGAGATGGCAAACATTGATCTGCAAAAGTATGGTATTTCCGGAACGACCGAAATCGTCTACAATCCTTCTTATGAAATGCTTTTCGAAGAAGAGACCAAGCCCGGCCTGGAAGGCTATGAAAAGGGCCAGGTCAGCGAGCTGGGCGCCGTCAACGTGATGACCGGCATTTACACCGGTCGCTCCCCCAAAGATAAGTTCATCGTCATGGACGACACCTCCAAGGATACCGTGTGGTGGACCTCCGACGAGTACAAGAACGACAACCATCCCGCTTCTCAGGAAGCGTGGCATGCCGTGAAGGAACTGGCCAAGAAGGAACTGTCCAACAAGCGCCTGTTCGTGGTGGATGCTTTCTGCGGCGCCAACAAGGACACCCGCATGGCCATCCGTTTCATCATGGAAGTGGCCTGGCAGGCTCACTTCGTGACCAACATGTTCATCAAGCCCACCGAAGAAGAACTGAAGGACTTCACCCCTGACTTCGTGGTGTACAACGCCTCCAAGGCCAAGGTGGAGAACTACAAGGAACTGGGCTTGAACTCCGAGACGGCCGTTGTGTTCAACCTGACCAGCCGTGAGCAGGTCATCATCAACACCTGGTACGGCGGCGAAATGAAGAAGGGCATGTTCTCCATGATGAACTACTTCCTGCCGCTGAAGGGCATTGCCTCCATGCACTGCTCCGCCAACACCGATATGGACGGCAAGAACACCGCCATCTTCTTCGGCCTGTCCGGCACCGGCAAGACCACCCTGTCCACCGACCCCAAGCGTCTGCTGATCGGCGACGACGAGCACGGCTGGGACGACAACGGCGTGTTCAACTTCGAAGGCGGCTGCTATGCCAAGGTCATCAATCTGGATAAGGATTCCGAGCCTGACATCTACAACGCCATCAAGCGCAACGCCCTGCTGGAGAATGTTACGCTGGACGAAAACGGCAAGATCGATTTCGCCGACAAGAGCGTGACCGAGAACACCCGTGTTTCCTACCCCATCGACCACATCGAGAAGATCGTTCGCCCCGTGTCCGCCGCGCCCGACGCCAAGAACGTGATCTTCCTGTCCGCCGACGCTTTCGGCGTGCTGCCCCCCGTGTCTGTGCTGACCCCTGAGCAGACCAAGTACTACTTCCTGTCCGGCTTCACCGCCAAGCTGGCTGGTACGGAGCGCGGCATCACCGAGCCCACTCCCACCTTCTCCGCCTGCTTCGGCCAGGCTTTCCTGGAGCTGCATCCCACCAAGTACGCCGAGGAACTGGTCAAGAAGATGGAAAAGAGCGGCGCGAAGGCCTATCTGGTCAACACCGGCTGGAACGGCACCGGCAAGCGTATCTCCATCAAGGATACCCGCGGCATCATCGACGCGATCCTGGACGGCTCCATCCTGAAAGCTCCCACCAAGAAGATCCCCTACTTCGACTTCGAGGTGCCCACGGAGCTGCCCGGTGTGGACAGCCACATTCTGGATCCCCGCGATACCTACGCCGACGCTTCCGAGTGGGATGCCAAGGCCAAGGATCTGGCCGGACGCTTCATCAAGAACTTCGCCAAGTACGAAGGCAACGAAGTCGGCAAGGCGCTGGTGTCCGCTGGTCCCCAGCTGTAATCGAACGTTTCTTTCAGGGGTGCGCTTTTGGGCGCGCCCCTTTTCCTTTTCAGAAATACTTTGGAGGTGAAATCCATGACTCCTGTTATCCGCCGCGCCCGTCCGGGAGATCATTTGCTGATTCGTGAACTTCAGCAGGAGGTCGCCGCACTGCATTACGAAGGCCGTCCTGATCTTTTCCAAAAAGAAGGCCGATATTATTCCGAGGAGGCGTTTGCCCGGCTGCTGGCCAAACCGGATGAGTTCATCTGGATCGCCGAGGCGGACGGCAAGGCCGTGGGCTATGCCTTCGCACTGGTTCAGCGTGCCCGGAACAACGCGACATTTCGGGATTTCAACCGTTTTTACATTGACGATGTGTGCGTGTCCTCTGCCTGTCAGCGGCAGGGAATCGGCCGTCTGCTGATGGAGGAATGCAAGCAGCAGGCCCGGCGGTCGCACTGCCATACCATTGATCTGGGCGTGTGGAGCTTCAACCGGAACGCCATTGCCTTTTATGAGAGCTGCGGCCTGAAAGAACGGGAAAAACGCATGGAGCTGATCCTGCCGGACGAAGAGATGATCGACGTCAGCGACACCACGCTGGAGACGGAGCGGCTGATCCTGCGTCCCTTTCAGGAAACAGATCTGGAGGATCTTTATGCCTACGCCAGCGTAGAGGGCGTGGGGGAGAGCGCGGGCTGGCCCCATCACACCAGCCTGGAGACCAGCCGCCGGGTGCTGGAAAGCTTTATCCGGGGACGCAATATCTTTGCCGTCGTCTGGAAGGAAACAGGCCGTGTGATCGGCTCGCTGGGCCTGCATGAATCGTGGACCGAGCAGGAGCCGGAATACCGGGGCATGCGCTGTGTGGAGATCGGCTATGTGCTGGCGAAGGAATTCTGGGGGCGCGGTCTGATGCCGGAGGCTGTGAAGCGGGTGATCCGCTACTGCTTTGAGGAATGCTGTCTGGATGCGCTGACCATCTGTCATTTCGAGGAAAACGACCGTTCCCGTCGAGTCATCGAAAAATGCGGCTTCCGCTATGTGGGCGACAATGTCTGGCATGCGAAGCTGCTTGGAAAGGATTTCAAGGATAAGCGGTATATCCTAATGCGTCCCTGAACGGCCGCTCGCCGGGCACCCTGCCCAAAACGTTTTTGCTCCTGCGAAGGTTTTTCTTCGCGGGAGTTTTTTTGCACACGGCCGCCGCAGGAGCATATGGTGACAGTGAAAGGCGCGAGGAAAGAGCGCACGGCGCATTCCTTCCCTTGCGGCCAAACAATAAAGGAGGCGTGTTCATGTCTTTCTACTCTTACAAGAACGCCAATCCCTGCTCCTGCCCCGGCACCATCTCCGGAAATGCGCTGGACGGCCTGCAAGAAAAGGTCTGCGTACAGGTCAAGCGGGTCTACGACAGCTGCCTGCAGCAGGAACAGCTGGACGACAAGGAAGTCACCATCACCAGCTACGCCATGGTAGCCAACTCCGGCTGCGGATGCAGCTGCGGCTGCAATAACAACGATAACACGGAAACCGTGGCCCCTACGTCCGCTCCCGTACCGCCCATTACCTTTGAAAGCTGCCGCTCTACCACCACGGAGGGCACCATCCGCGACCTGACGGTGGAGCGCCTGTGCGACCGTCCCTGCTTTGCCCGGGTACGCTGCAAGATCGACGTGCCGATCGACATCCTGTTCGTGGACAGCCGCTGCGTGGAGTACATCGGCAAGGGCGTCATCACGGTCAACAAGGATGTGCTGCTCTCCATCCCCGACGAGTCCATCGTACCCTATTGCCTGGAAAGCATGGTCAGCGCCATCTGCGTAGCGGGCACCTACCAGGGCAACAACAAGTTCAAGCTGACGGTCTGCGTCACCGTGATCCTGAAGGTGCTGGCGCAGGTGGAGATTCTCATTCCCTCGTATGGCTTCTGCACCGTTCCTCCGTGCGAAGAATTTGCGGAGAACGTGTGCGACGAGTTCTTCAGCCTGCCGCTCTTCCCGCCTGCGTCGCTGTGTAATAACAACGACGTGGAACTGAAAAACACAGCGTGCAACCAGGGAAGCTGCGGCGGCTGTGGATGCGGCTGCGGATGCAACCGGTGAAAAAACGGATTGCCCATGAAAAAAGGCCGGCGGGAGTAAAACTCCTGCCGGCCGGAATGGCAAAAGGCCGCAAGAAGCGGCCTTTTGATTTGCCGGAAAGTCAGATCTTCGCGGCGATGCGCCGGGCAATCTGATCCGCGCACAGATCGTAGGCCCGCAGCACGTCCATGGCCTTGCCGCTCTGGCCGAACTGATCCTCTACGCCGAGCTTGGTGAAGGTATATTCTCCGTTGCCTACCAGCACGTCGGCTACTGCGTCGCCCAGACCGCCGATGACGCTGTGCTCTTCCGCCGTGAAGACGTTCTTGCACTTCGCGGCATAGCGGGCCACCAGTTCACGGTCCAGGGGCTTGATGGTGTGCAGGTTTACCACCGCCACATCCTTGCCCTGTTCCTTCAGAATGTCGGCGGCCTGCAGGCTCTGCTCCACCATCAGGCCGCAGGCGAAGATCACCGCGTCCTTGCCGTCCCGCATCACGTTGCCCTTGCCCACTTCAAAGGGCATGGGATCGAACACCGTGGTAGCCAGACGGGCCAGACGCAGGTAGACGGGGCCGTCGATGGCTGCTGCCGCTTCCACGGCCTTGCGGGTTTCGTTCGCATCGCAGGGGACGATCACGGTCATGCCCGGCAGAACGCGCATCAGGGCAATATCCTCAATGGCCTGATGGGTGCCGCCGTCTTCGCCTACGGTCACGCCCGCGTGGGTGAAGGCAAACTTCACATTGTTGTGGGGATAGCACACGCCGTTGCGGATCTGCTCAAAGTTGCGGCCCGCGAACACGGCAAAGGTGGAGCAGAAAGGAATCAGGCCCATGCAGCTCATGCCGTTGGCCACGTCCACCATATTGGATTCCGCGATTCCCAGATCGAAATGCCGCTCCGGGAACGCTTTCTGGAAAATGCAGGTCTGAGTCGCCTGCGCCAGATCGGCGTCCAGTACGACCACCTTATCGTTCTTTTTGGCCAGCTCTACCAGAGCCTCGCCGTAGGCCACGCGGGTTGCTTTTTTCTCACTCATTGCTCACGCCTCCAATTCCTTGAGGGCCTGGTCGCGCTGCTCCGCGTTGGGAGCCTTGCCGTGCCAGCCTACCTGATTTTCCATGAAGGATACGCCCTTGCCCTTGACGGTGTGGCAGAGGATGCAGGTGGGAACATCCTTCTGGGCGGGCTGATGCAGCGCGTCCAGCACCTGCTCGAGGCTGTTGCCGTCCGCCACTTCAATGACGCGGAAGCCGAAGGCGGTGAACTTCTGGGCGATGTTGCCCAGGCCCATGACCTGATCGTTGGAGCCGTCGATCTGCAGGCCGTTATTGTCCACGATATAGGTCAGGTTATCCAGTTTATAGTGAGCCGCGGACATGGCCGCTTCCCAGACCAGCCCTTCCTGCAGCTCGCCGTCGCCCAGCAGGGCATACACATGGCAGGGATTGGCGGTGTGCTTCGCGCCCAGCGCCATGCCGACCGCGATGGAAGCGCCCTGACCCAGAGAGCCGGTGGACGCATCTACGCCGGGGCATTTTTTCTTATCGGGGTGGCCCTGCAGAATGCTGTGCAGCTGCCGGAAATTCGCAAATTCCTTCTTGTCAAAAAAGCCTTTTTCGCCCAGCACGGCGTACAGCGCGGGCGCGGCATGGCCCTTGGACAGCACCAGACGGTCCCGGGCGGGATCGGTGGGATTCTTGGGGTCCACCTTCATGACATCATCATACAGGGCGACCAAAATCTCCGTGGCGGACAGTGAGCCGCCGGGATGGCCCGAACCGGCAGCGGCAGTCATGGTAATAATGTCCCGCCGTACCTGCTTGCAGACCGCTTCCATTTCCGGAATGTTCATGATAACCTCTCCTCTGCTGCGATACTTCAGGACCCCCGCAGGGCCCTGTTAGCGCAGTTTGATTATATCCGTCAGTGGAAAGGCTTGTCAACCCATATTTCCAAATTGGTATTTCATTGTCACATGGTGAAAAGAAAGCAGAAATGAAAAAGCGCCCCGCAGAGCGGGGCGCAGGCTTTGCCGGGTTACAGGG
>CAKUCE010000195.1 GCA_934643535.1 uncultured Clostridia bacterium
GTGGTGGACAGTCTGGAAGAAGCCATCCGGCACATCAACCGTTACGGCTCCCATCACACGGACGCCATCGTCAGCACGGATAAAAACCATGTGGAGCGTTTCATGACGGAAGTAGACAGCGCCGATGTTTTCGCCAACTGCTCTACCCGTTTTGCGGACGGATACCTGTTCGGCCTAGGCGCGGAAGTGGGCATCTCCACCGGCAAGCTCCATGCCCGGGGCCCCATGGGCATGGAAGGGCTTTGCACGTATAAGTACCGTCTTTACGGCAATGGACAGATTCTCCGGGAACTGAACGAGGGAAAAATTCATCTGACCCATCGTCCGATTCCCGAAGAACTTCCGCACTGATCGTTAATTCAGCCGGAGGGCGAGCCGGAGACGGCGGCCCAGCAGACCGGCCAGAAAGGCTTTGACCAGATCAAGCGGAAGGAAGACCAGAAAATAGCTGCTCATCAGCACGGAAAAAGGAACCGGAGTGGAAAGAAAAACACCCTTCAGCAGCGCAACATAGGGAAGCGCTACCGCATAGATCACCACAATGCCCAGCAGAGCCGCCAAAAAATCCCGGCTCTGCTTTTTTTTCATTTTCTGCCGGAAGAAGGCTTCGGCGGGCGCGGCTGCAATAAAGCCCAGCAGGTATCCAAAAGAGGGCGTGGAAAGGACGCCGGGGCCGCAGATGCTGGAAAATACCGGAACGCCGGCCAGACCCATGCCCACGTACAAAAGGAGCGTATACAGGCAATAGCGCGGCGGAAGCAGCTGGCCGCACAGCAGCACAAAGAAGACCTGCGTGGTAAACAGCACGTCTGTCCCGGGAATGGGGAAACGGATCCACAGGGTTGAAACGATAATCAGGGCGCACATGAGAGCGGAATAGCACAGAAGCCGTGCCGAATGCCGGGGCGTTTTGGTTGCCATAGGGGGTCATCATCCTTCCTGCGTGAGTTTGAAGGGAAAACCGCTTTTCATTTTGCAGCCCCGGGAAGCGGCTGTCAAGCGTCTAATCTGGTCGTGCGGCGCATAGGATTCGACACAGTGACTCAGGCAGAGGGAGGGATCGTTATGGCTGCGGCTGTTTCGGGACAGGATTCGGGCAATGCCGCCGTTCGTCAAAGCAACCATTCCGTGCAGATGGACCGGCGCAGGCACACTGTCATTACGGGAGTTTCGGATGTATGCAGTTTTCAGGAAAACGAGGCCGTACTGAAGGTCGATACCGGTTTGATGATACTGACCGGCGAAGGACTCCATATGGCGAAATTGCTTCTGGAAGATGGCAGGCTTCAAATCGAGGGCAGAGTGGACAGCCTGATCTACGAGCAGCCGCGAAAGAGTTTTCGTTTTTCCCAATGGCTGAAACGCGGCAAAAAATAAGAGGAAAAATATGAAGCTGTTTTTCGAAACCGCCGTTCAGGCCCGGGCATTCCTGACCGCCGTTCCGTTGGGACTTGCGCTCGGACTGCTTCTGGGGCTGGAAAGACGGCTGCCGGGCGGAAGAGCGCTATGGGACGTTCTTCTGGTGCTGCTATGCGCAGTCGGGATCGGCCTGCTGCTGTTCTGGACAGGAGAAAGCGGACTGCGGGCGTATCACCTGCTGGCAGTGGGCACAGGGCTGCTTTTATACCGCTGCGGCGTTGGACGGGCACTGCAAAAGCTCGAAGGCATATTCCGGCCGAAAGAAAAAAAGACGCCGCCGCCGGAGGAAAATCAGAAAATGTAAATTTTTTTCATCCAGGCAGAAGGAATTATGCTTTCACAGAGCGAATGATAAAATGAAATAAAGGGAGGTCTGTCCCTTTGTTGGAAAGAAGGAATGTGGCCATGCGCAAAACCGTCAATATCTGGGTTCTGATCGGACTCCTTTTTTGCGTACTGGTCGCTTTTTTTTGCATGAGCACTTCGCTCTCCCGGGCCATCGGCGAACTGGACGACGCCTATGGACAGAGCAAGGCGCGGCTGGCGGAGCTGCAGAACGATCAGGCTGCGCTGAAAGATACGCTGGCCAGCGTTGGCAGCGACGCTTACATCGAAAGTCAGGCGCGCACCGTTTATGGCTATATGATGCCGGACGAGATCCGTCTGGTGATTTCCAATCCCGAAACCCTGTATGGAGAAGAGGGGGTGCCTTCCCGCTGAAAAAGCGGAAAAGCGCCCTTCAGCCCCATGCGGGGTTTTCTTTTTTCCTTCCAGACTCAAACACAAGGAACGTTCCTGAATTTCTGATATGCAAATGAGGTGTTTCCATTGCGAACAGCTGCCATTGGAATCGGATCCAATTCCCTTCGGATGCTGCTGGCGGAGATCAGCGGCGGCGAGCTTCACCGGCTCAAGCGTTACCGGGAGGGAATGAGAACCTTTGCCGCGCTGGATGAAAACGGCAATATCGTTCCTGAAATGATTGCCCTGGCCTGTGAGAAGGTGGGGCAGTTTGTACAGGAGGCCCGGCAGGCCGGAGCGGAGACGGTGCATATTTTTGCTACCAGCGCCATTCGGGACGCCCAAAATCAGGCGGACTTCATCGAAGAGCTGGAACGATCGGTGAAGCTGCCGGTGGAGGTATGTCCGGGAGAGCTGGAGGCCCGCCTTTCCTATATCGGCGCTACGGGCAAAGGCCCGTCGGGACTGATCGACATCGGCGGCGGCTCCACGGAGATCGCCGTAGGAAAGGGAATGAATGTCCGGGAGGCCGTGAGCCTGCAGCTGGGAGCTGTGAGGCTGTTTCGCTGCCAGCCCATCACAGACGCTGCGACGGCGGAAAAGGCGCTGGAAGCAGCGAAGGCCATTGTCCGGCCTGTGGCGGCGCGTTTTCAGACACGGGAAGCCCTGCAATGGGTGGGCGTCGGCGGAACCTTTACGCTGGCGGCGGCACTGGCACAGCGAATTCCGTGGAATGAAAAAGAAAAAATCCATCAGTATTCTCTTTCACGGCCCAAAGTGCAGGACATTCTGGCTTTTCTGGCTCCCATGCCCGTAGAAGAACGGCTGCTTTTGCCGTCCATGCAGCCCAACCGCGCCGATATTGCCGCCCATGGAATGGCTATTCTGCTGGCCTGCATGGATGAGCTGGCGATCGAGAACATCACGGTCAGCGAGTACGGCAATCTGGAAGGCTACCTCAAGGTGAAGTATCTGGGTTAGGCCGTACAGGCGAGAAAATTGGAAAAACTGCCGTTTCTGCCATTTCTTTGACGGGTTTTTACAGGTTTTTGGAATTAGGTCTTTTCTTTTTGACTTATATCTGTTACAATCAGTACCGAGTATATAGCGATGAAAGAAAACCGCAGTCCGCATCTGCGGAATCGGACGTTCGGAATCCGATCGATGCTTCCCTGTTTTCTGAAAAGAAAAAGAGCAAAGGAAGCAGCGGCTCAAAATTATTTTATACTAAGGGGGATCCATAATGGCTAGCTATCAAACCAAGGACATCAGGAACATCGCCCTCATGGGGCATGGCAGCGAGGGCAAAACCACTTTGACCGAGGCGCTGCTCTTCGCTGCGAAAGCTATCGACCGTCAGGGCCGTGTGGAAGACGGCAACACCGTCACCGACTTTGATCCGGAAGAAATCAAGCGCGGTATTTCCATCAGCGCTGCGACCGCTCCGATCGAGTGGAAGCAGAAGATGATCAACATCGTCGACGTGCCCGGCTATTTTGACTTCATCGGCGAGGCCATGGGTCCCCTGCGCGTCGTGGAGACTGCCGGTATCGTCGTCAGCGCCGTGGGCGGCATTTCCGTTGGCGCGGAAAAAGCCTGGAAGCTGGCTACCAAGAACCATGTGGCGAAGATGTTCATCGTCAATCAGATGGACCGCGAACACGCCGACTTCCACAAGGTGGAAGAAGCGCTGCGCGAAAAGTTTGGCAGCTCCGTTGTGCCGATTATGCTGCCCATTGGCAACGGCGCCGATTTCAAGGGCGTTGTAAACGTACTGGAAAACAAGGCCTATGAGCGCACCAACAAGGGCGAACCCAAGGAAATTCCCGTTCCCGCCGACATGGCCGACGCCATCGAAGTGGCTCTGGAAGAAATCACGGAAGCGGCCGCCATGTCTGACGACGAGCTGACCATGAAGTACCTGGACGAGGGTGCTCTCAGCCATGAAGAGATCCTTGAAGGCTTCAAGATCGGTATGTTCAGCGGCACCATTTCTCCCGTGATCCCCTGCTCCGCGCTGACCGGCGTGGGCGTTGCCAAGATGCTGGACGTGATCGCCGACTTCCTGCCTTCCCCCAAGCGCGCAGTCTATACCGGCGTGAACCCCAAGACCGGCGACGAAGTGAGCCGCAAGTGCAGCAATGATGATCCCTTCAGCGCGTTCGTGTTCAAGACCATCGCCGACCCCTTCGTCGGCAAGCTGTCCCTGTTCAAGGTGATGAGCGGTTCTCTGGCCGGAAGCTCCAGCCTGTACAATTCTTCTGCTGACAAGAACGAAAAGATCACCGGTCTGTTCGTCCTGCGCGGCAAGAAGCAGATCAGCACTCAGCAGCTGAATGCCGGCGATCTGGGCGCGCTGAACAAGCTTCAGTACACCAATACCGGCGATACCCTTTGCGATCCTGCCAACCCCGTCCAGTATCCTGCCATCGAGTATCCGGCTCCCTGCATCAGCAAGGCTGTTTTCGCCGCCAAGCAGGGCGAAGAAGATAAGGTGTTCAGCGGTCTGGCCCGTCTGATGGAAGAAGACCCCTCCATCCGTCTGGAAAAGAACGTGGAGACGACCGAAACCTGTCTGGCCGGCCAGGGCGAACTGCATCTGGAAGTCATCCGCAGCAAGCTGGCCACCAAGTTCGGCGCGCAGGCTACGCTGGAAGACCCCCGTATTCCTTACCGTGAGACCATCCGCAAGAAGGTTTCCTGCCAGGGCCGTCACAAGAAGCAGTCCGGCGGCCACGGCCAGTTCGGCGATGTGTGGATTGAATTTTCTCCCACTGCCGATCCCAGCGTGGACTTCGAGTTTGAGGACGCCGTCGTGGGCGGCGCTGTGCCCCGCAACTTCATTCCTTCCGTTGAAAAGGGCCTGCGCGAAAATATCGTGAAGGGCGTTCTGGCCGGTTATCCCATGGTCGGCCTCCATGCCAAGCTGTACGATGGCAGCTACCATCCCGTCGACTCTTCCGAAATGGCGTTCAAGACCGCTGCCCGCATCGCTTATAAGAAGGGCTGCATGGATGCCAGCCCCGTTCTGCTGGAGCCCATCATGCACGTGGAAGTGACCGTTCCGGATGAATACATGGGCGACGTTATGGGCGACATGAGCAAGCGCCGCGGCCGCATCATGGGCACCAATCAGGTGGAAGAGGGCCAGCTGCTGGAAGCGGAAGCACCTCTGGCTGAAATGTTCAAGTATGCCACCGATCTGCGCTCCATGACTCAGTCTCGCGGCAGCTTCACCATGAAGTTTGAGCGTTACGAGGAAGTGCCTTCCAACGTGGCTCAGAAGATCATCGAAAGCGCGAAGAAGGACGACGAAGAAGAGGATTGATCCTCAGTCTCACATGCTGATTGATTCCGGCGCGCCGCATAACCCAGCGTTATGCGGCGCGCTCTTGCTCATAGTCCGATGGGCAAATCTGAAACGGAAAGGAAAACGAGAACATGATTACCACCGTTTGCCTGAACCCATCCTTTGATAAAACGGCTACTTTGAGCGAACTGAAGCCCGGAGAACTGAACCGGCTCGAACAGGTGCGCGTCGATCTGGGCGGAAAGGGACTTAACGTAGCGACCGTACTTTCCCGTTTGGGCGTACAGACCCGCTGCGTGGGCTGCCTCGGTAGCGAAAATGCCTCGTTGTTTCTCCGCATGGTAGGCCGGGAAAAGCTCAC
>CAKUCE010000196.1 GCA_934643535.1 uncultured Clostridia bacterium
GCTGAAAGCATGACGCGAAAGAGAACGACAAAACCATGGAAAAAGGTCTGGAAAATTCTGATCGGCCTGCTGGCTCTCGGCGTGCTGTGCTACGCCGGAATGGTGGGCTGGATCTATGCGCAGGAGGTCAGCGTGCCGCAGCCCAGGGATTATGACAGCATTATCGTATTGGGAGCACAGGTATTGCCCAGCGGGGAACCCTCGGTGCAGCTGCGCTGGCGCATGGACGCGGCCCGGAAGGTGTACGACGAGCATCCCTGCTATATGGTGGTCACCGGCGGCAGAGCCGGAAAGGAGCCGGAGGCCGAGGGCGACGTGATGCGCCGCCTGCTGATCGAAGAGGGCGTGCCGGAGGAGCACGTCATCAGCGACCCCCTGAGCGCCGATACCCGGCAGAATCTGCAGAACGCCTGGGCGATCCTGCAGGAGCTGGGGTGCAGCCGTCCCGTGGTGGTCACCAGCGATTATCACCTGCCCCGGGCTTTGCAGTTGATGCGGGACATGGGCATGGACGCGCAGGGCGTGGGCAGTCCCTGCCGCCCGGGCGTGCGGTATTTCTTGAAAAATCATCTCAGGGAGGTGCTGGCATGGGGGAAGTACTGGGCTGTGCGGTATCTGGGGCTGAAGCTGTAAGCCGGGAGCAGTGGCCGGAACGGCTGAAAAGCGGGCTGGACGCGCTGGGCGTCTCCTATGATCCCGCCGCGCCGGAAAGGCTGGCCCGCTATCATCAGCTGCTGACGGAATGGAATCAGGTGATGAACCTGACGGGAGATACGGATTTCGAGACTTCTCTCGGGCGGCACTATCTGGACTCGCTGGCTCCGCTGGGGATCGAGGGGCTGTTCCCCGAAGGCGCGAGCCTCATCGACGTGGGCACCGGCGCGGGCTTCCCCGGCCTGCCGCTGGCCATTGCCCGGCCGGATCTGGACGTGGTGCTGATGGACTCTCTGCAAAAACGGCTGAATTTTCTGGATGCAGTGGTGAAGGAACTGGGCCTTTCCAACGTGCGGCTGTGCCATGCCCGGGCAGAGGATGGCGGACGGGACCCGCGTTGGCGGGAACGGTTCGATCTGGCGCTGGCTCGCGGCGTAGCGGCGCTGCCGGTGCTGGCGGAGCTGCTGCTGCCCTTTGTAAAGGTGGGCGGGAAAGCCGTCTGCTATAAAGGCCCCGCCGCGGCGGAGGAATGGGATGCAGGTCAGCGGGCCGCCCGGCTGCTGGGCGGAGGAACGCTGGAACGGACCCCCATCGTGCTGCCGGGGCAGGAGGAATGGGAACACTGCGTGATTTCCCTGCCCAAAAAGGAAAAAACCGTTCGACAGTATCCCCGAAAAGCCGGCACGCCCGGGCGGGAACCGCTGGGGCAGAACGGCGGGAAAGGACAGGAAGACCGGCGGAAGGATCGCCTCTCTTCCGAAGGCTGAACGAAGCGTCAGAGCCTTGCCCTGCAACGATTTTCCGGCAAAAGACAAAATGACTTTCCGGCGCTGGCACAGGGCTGGTCTGTTTCAAGCTGATTTTCAGGAGGGGTTCCGACGGCAGGAACCTCTCTTTTTGTTTATCCGCTTCTGTCGAAAACAGGGGAACGATTCCCGCCTTTTCGCGGCAGGAAAAGCCGCCTTTGCAGGGAAATACACAGGCATGGACGCGTTCCGTGGGCTTCGCAGGTCATGGGGGAGGGCCTGCGGGGATCGCGGGGCGCGTTCATTTCTTTTTGGGAAAGGGGCGAGCGGAATGCAGCCAACAGCCGAGCAGATTCGTTGGGTATCGCTCAGCGACATTCGGGAAACGGACGCGCCGGAAACTTGCGGAGAAGCCGGGGCCATTCAGGTGGAGGCCGAGCCGGACGGACGCTATACGCTGGTGGCAGGACAGGAACAGCTGCAGCGGCTTCGGGAGGAAGGCAGCTGTTATGTGGCGGCGGTCATCAGTCCCGGCGTTCCGCTGGAAGAGCGGCTTTCCGCTTTTGTAGACCGTCTGGCAAAGGGAAGGCTCCATTATCTGGACGAGGCGGAGCAGTACCGCAGCTTCATCCGTCAGGACGGTCTGACCACCCAGCAGCTTTCCCGGCGGACAGGCCGTTCCGTGCAGACGGTGCGGCGCAAGATCCGCCTGCTTAACCTGGGAGAGGAAGTCTGCGCCCTGCTGCGGCATTATGACCTGAGCGAATCCATTGGCGAGGCGCTGCTGCGGATGCCCGGCCAGCAGGGCAGACTGCGGGTACTGCGTCACGTGGTGGAGCTGGGGCTGGATACCAGGGGCACGGAGACGCTGGTGGACGGTGAACTGGCCCGGATGCCGCTTCCCATGGCCTCCGGCCGCCGTATGAAGCCGTTGATGCGGGACTACCGGCTGTACCTGAACGCCATTCGTGAGATCGTGGAGCAGATGCAGGACGCGGGCCTTCAGGCCGATATGCGGGTGAACACGGGCCGTGCGGCGGTGGATGTGCGCATTTCCATCCCGATTTTCACCGGTCGGAAGTAAAGGAAAGACCGGAAATTCCCTTTTCGGCGGAATTGTGTTATACTGGAAGCAATTCCCTCCGGGAATGATTTTGATATGGATGAACCCATCATTCCATCCAGTCGGGAGGTACGGATCATGGATGAGTTTCTGCAGCAGGTTGTAGACAACATGCGCAAAAATGAATTTGAAGTCGTGGAACTGCGCACGGCGCAGGAAGCCTGCGATTATCTGAACGAACATATCGACGCCGGGAAGACGGTGGGCGTGGGCGGCTCTGTCAGCGTGCGCGCTACCGGCATTCTGGAAAAACTGCAGGAGAAGGGCTGCACCGTCTATTCCCATTGGGGCGTGCCCAAGGAAGAGGTCAATCCCATCCGGTGCAAGGCCATCGGCGCGGACGTATATCTTTGCTCCGCCAACGCCGTCACCCGTCAGGGCAAGCTGGTGCTGATCGACGGCGCAGGCAACCGGGCGGCGGCAGTGTGCTTCGGCCCGGAACAGGTCTATTTCGTCATCAGCCACTCCAAGGTGGTGGACGGCGGCATCAATACGGCGGTCGCCCGCATCAAGAAGACCGCCTGCCCGCCCAACGCCCGTCGTCAGGGGCTGGACACCGCCTGCGCCCGCACCGGCGTATGCGGCCCGGACTGCCACGACAGCATGTGCCGCCTGACGCTGGCCGTGGATCGCGCGCCCCGGGGACGGAAGATCACCGTGCTGTTTGTGGAGGAAACGCTGGGGTATTAAATCAGGCTTTTGGATTGTCCAAAACGGTGCGTATGCTTCCGGCGGAAAGGAAAATCTCCTGCATTTTTTGGAAAAATCCAGAAAAACCGCGCTAAAATGCAAAAAAAGGTAGCGCGGTTTTTGGGTTTATGGTAAAATGAAAAATGGCTTAATGCCAATCTGGGCGGCTAGACCGCATTCGAGGGATGTATCGTTGAATCAGAGAGTGTTGAAACTGATGGACCGGCTGGCGCTGGACCGGCACGAAGCCGTGCTGGTGCATAATCCCAGCAACATGTTCTATCTTTCCGGCTACACCGGCGAGGGACTGGTGCTGATCGGCCGGGAAATGCAGGCCATCGTCACCGACTTCCGCTATACGGAGCAGGCCGAAAAGCAGGCTCCCGGATTTTCGGTGGAAATGACCGAAAAGGGCGTTTCTCATGAAGCGATCGTGGGCCGCCTGTGCGCGGAGCATGAGATCGACGCGCTGTATTATGAGGACGATTACCTGACCGTCCGCGCTTTCGAGGCCTGCCGCAAGGCCGTGCCCGGCGTGGAATGGAAGAGCCTGCATGAGGAAGTGCAGCGCATCCGCCAGATCAAGGACGAGGACGAGCTGAGCCGCATTGCCGAAGCGTGCCGCATCACCGGCGAGGCCTTCGAACGTCTGCTGCCCGAGATCAAAGAGGGCGTGACGGAGAAAGAACTGGCGCTGAAGCTGGAGTTCGACATGCTGACCCACGGCGCGACGGGGCTGGCTTTCTCCACCATCGTGGCGGCGGGCGCCAACGGCTCCCTGCCTCATGCGGTGCCCGGCGACTACAAGGTTCGTCTGGGCGATATGATCACCTTCGACTTTGGTGCGAAGTACAACGGCTACTGCGCGGATATGACCCGCACCGTGGCGCTGGGCCAGCCCAGCGACGAGATGCGCAGGGTCTATCAGACCGTGCTGACCGCCCAGCAGACCGCCCGCGACGCGGTCATGGCCGGCAAGTGCTGCAAGGACATCGACGCCATTGCCCGGGACTACATCTACAGCCACGGCTACGAAGGACGCTTCGGTCATGGTCTGGGCCACTCCGTGGGCATCGACATCCACGAGGAACCCCGCCTGAGCATGACCTGCAGCGCCATTCTGGAAGAAAACCAGATCATGACCGTGGAACCCGGCATCTATCTGCCCGGTGTGGGCGGCGTGCGCATCGAGGATTCCGTCATCGTCAAGAAGGACGGCTGCATCCCCCTGACCAGCCCCACCAGAGAACTCATTATCCTGTGATTCGCCCACAGGGCGTATCATCAACCAATTCTACACCATATAAAAAACGGAGGAATGACCAATGATTACTGCGGGCGATTTCAAAAAGGGCATCACCATCGAATGGGACGGCGGCGTGTGGAACATCGTGGATTTCCAGCACGTAAAGCCCGGCAAGGGCGCGGCCTTTGTGCGCACCAAGATCAAGAACATCATGACCGGCGCGGTGGTGGAGCGCAGCTTCAACCCCACCGACAAAATGCCCCGTGCCATCGTGGAAACCAAGGAAATGCAGTACGTCTACAATGACGGCGAACTGTACTACTTCATGGACACCGAAACCTACGAGCAGATCCCGCTGAACAAGGATCAGGTGGAAGACGCCATCCCCTACGTGAAGGAAGGCACCAACGTGACCGTGAAGTTCTTCAAGGGCAGCGCCTTCAGCGTGGCCGCTCCCAACTTCGTGGAGATGGAAGTTGTTGACACCGAGCCCGGCTTCAAGGGCGACACCGCCAGCAACACCTACAAGCCCGCCAAGGTCGAGACCGGCTACAGCGTGCAGGTGCCCCTGTTCATCAACATCGGCGACCATATCCGCATCGACACCCGCACCGGCGAGTATATGGAGCGCTGCTAATTCATTTGGAGGATAAAATCATGGCAAATATCACGGATCGTACCGCTTACCTGCGCGGTCTTGCGGAAGGCATGAAGCTGGATCGGGAAGTGAACGAACAGCGTCTGATCCTGGAAATGCTGAACGTGATGGACGAAATGGCCCATCAGCTGGCCGATGTGAACGACAGCGTGGACGAGCTGAACGAATACGTAGAGGACATCGACAACGATCTTTCCGATATGGAAGACGTACTCTTCGGCGACGACGATTGCGACTGCGACTGCGAGGATGACGACGAAGAAGAGGATGAGGAAGAGGACGAGGACGACGATCAGGAGCTTTCCTTCGATTGCCCCAACTGCGGACATACCGTGATGATCCGCGCTTCCGACATCGACTTCGACGAAAGCCCCGTGTGCGAGCACTGCGGTCAGCCCTTCTTCGTAGACGTCGAGGATGGGGACTGAGTCCCCTTTCGGACTGCGCGCCTTGGGCGCGCAGGGGTACTCGTGGGAAAACAAATTGGCTGCGGAGTTACCGCCGCTCGGCGACAGGCCTCGCGGCTCGCCGGTCTGGTGTGGCTCCATGCCAGTTGAATAGCAAAGACCGCCATTCAGCGACGGGCCTCATGGCTCGCTGAAAAAGGCCAGCGTGGATTTGAAACCACGCTGGCCTTTTGTGTTGCAAAAATATCCAAGCCACATCGTAACATTCCAAGCCGCAAGGTGTAAGTATGCCCCGCGCCAAGAAC
>CAKUCE010000197.1 GCA_934643535.1 uncultured Clostridia bacterium
CTTGTGGGGGAGCTTTTGCCACCTTATACCATCCGTCACGGAAAGCGGCGCCGGGAGCGCTGTATGGCGTCCGTCTCGAGACATCTGTCTTTGAGATGGACGCTTTTTGATTTCCCGCAGCGAGTATGGAACCACGCCGAAATCAGAAGGAGGGACGCGATATGCCAAGGATCATCTTCGACGCCGACCGCTGCAAGGGCTGCGGGCTGTGCGTGAGCGCCTGCCCCGGACAGCTGCTGACGCTCGACAGGAGCCGGATCAACCGCAAGGGCTATCATCCCGCGAAAATCACGGATCCGGAGCGCTGCACCGCCTGCGCGTGCTGCGCCGTCATGTGCCCCGACTGCGTCATTACCGTGGAAAGGTAGGGAAAGCGTATGGCTGAGAAAGTCCTCATGAAAGGAAATGAAGCGCTGGCTGAGGCGGCGATCCGCGCCGGCTGCCGGCACTACTTCGGCTACCCCATCACCCCTCAGACGGAAATCGCCGCCTACATGGCCAAGCATATGCCCCAAATCGGCGGCACGTTTTTGCAGGCGGAGAGCGAGATTGGGGCCATCAACATGGTTTACGGCGCGGCGGCGGCCGGGCGGCGGGCCATGACCTCCTCCAGCCCCGGCATATCGCTCAAGAGCGAGGGGTTATCCTATCTGGCGGGAGCGGATCTGCCCGCGCTGGTGGTGAACGTGCAGCGGGGCGGCCCGGGGCTGGGAGGCATCCAGCCCTCTCAGTCGGACTACTTTCAGGCCACCCGCGCTCCAGGCCACGGCGACTTCCACATGATCGTCCTGGCTCCTGCCAGCGTTCAGGAAATGGCGGAGCTCACCGCCAAAGGATTCCATCTGGCGGACAAGTACCGCATAACCTGCATGATCCTGGCGGACGGTACCGTAGGCCAGATGATGGAGCCGGTAGAATTGCCTGTCCATATCGATGAAGAACCTGACCGCCCCTGGGCTGTTACTGGCACCCGAATGAACCGTTCCCATCATATCATCAACTCCCTATATCTGTCTCCAGAAAAGCTGGAAGAAATGAATTTTGCCCGGTATGCGCGCTACGATATCATTCGTGAAAAAGAGCCTTTATGGGAAGAATTTCATATGGAAGACGCGGAAATCTGCGTGGTGGCCTTCGGCGTCGCCGCACGGGTTGCCAAGGCCGCTATCCAGCAGGCCCGCGGCGAAGGCGTCCGCGCCGGGCTGATCCGTCCCATTACCCTGTGGCCGTTTCCAGAGAAAGCCCTGATGCGGGCGGCGGAGCAGTGTCTTGCTTTCCTGTCCGTAGAACTGAATATGGGCCAGATGATCGACGATATCCGGCTTGCCACAGATTGCAGGCGGCCGGTCAGTCTGCTCCGCCACGCAGGCGGCGTGATCCCCACGCCTGCCGAGGCGCTTGAAAAGATCCGTCAGATCGCGGGAGGTGCGCAAACATGATTGTATTTGAAAGGCCTAACGCTCTCACCGACAGGGACACTCATTACTGTCCCGGCTGTACCCACGGTATCATCCATCGGCTGGTGGCGGAGGTAATCAACGAGCTGGAGATCGAGGGTCAGACCGTCGGCGTAGCTCCTGTGGGCTGTGCGGTCTCATGGCATACGACTACTTTGCCTGCGACATGGTGGAGGCCGCCCATGGCCGCGCCCCCGCCGTAGCCACGGGAATTAAGCGCGCCAATCCGGACAACGTCGTATTCACCTATCAGGGCGACGGCGATCTGGCCTCCATTGGCACGGCGGAAATCCTGCACGCCGCCGCCCGGGGCGAAAACATCACCATCATCTTTGTCAATAACGCCATTTATGGCATGACCGGCGGCCAGATGGCTCCCACCTCACTGCCGGGTCAGATCACGGAAACCTCCCCCTACGGGCGAAGCCCTGCCGTCTGCGGATATCCGTTGCGCATCTGCGAAATGCTTGCAACCCTGGACGATCCCGAATACCTGGCTCGGGTGGCCGTCAACAGCGTCAAGGCCGTCCGCAGAGCCAAAAAGGCCGTCAGGCGGGCTTTTGAAAATCAGCTGACAGGGCGTGGCTTCTCGCTGGTGGAGTTTCTCTCCTCCTGCCCCACCAACTGGGGGATGACGCCTCAGGAGGCTCTGACCTGGGTGGAAAACACTATGATTCCCTACTATCCCCTGGGTGTATACAAGGACAGGAGCGTAAGGGAGGATTTCCCCAATCTTTTATTTCACCTACGGCTGGTCAAACAGCGCGAGCAGGATATTCTTCCCGGAATATTCGTAGGTTGCACCATGATAAAACAGCGCGTCACAGCTATCCGTGGCGAGAAACAAATCAGCCTGCGTACCGTCCTTGAAGGTGAGTTGCAGGATCATGTCAAAGGGACAGGATGTGCCGCTGGAAAGCGGTCGCAGCGCGGCGGTCATTTCATCAATGCGCCGCAACGCGGCGGGAGCGGTTGTTTCGGTCTGGCTGCCCTGCCAAAGAAGCGCGGCCTTGATACAGACATTCCCCTGAAATTCCAGCACGCCCGGTGAATAGCCCAGCAACGCCTCCGCCCCGACGTATAGTGATTCTGCATCCGCTGCAGCGGCGTAGACCCGACCATTTTCACCACGCACGGCCAGCGCGCCCTCTCCCGTGCGGACGAAGGGAATAACTCTCTCGCCGTCCCATACGCACAGCCCGATGTCACATAGCCCACCGCCTTTCTCCAGCGCGATGCCCTGCGCTATATATTCGCCGAACAGTTGCGGCTGCCTGTCCATGTTCAGGTAGTAAAGTTCCGGCGTTTTTCGTTCCCCAGAGAGGATGATTTCCGTATCCAGATACCGTATCTCCAGTTGTGGGCGGCTTTCATCCCAATGCGCCCAGATACTTTCTCCCTCGGCGGACAGGCTCAGGAACAGCGCCAGCAAAGTCGGTATTACGTAAGCAATGATCACTCGTCTGTTTTTTCTCATGGAATGCATTCTCCTGTTTGATGATAATCCCCGTTTAACGTGCCGCAATGCGTTTATTCTGGGCCGGTGCGAAACCATGAATGCTGGTATTCACGCGACTCGTTTCGTCATTTTAGCCCGGCAGTAGATGTCGATTTCTTCCCGTCCCTGAACATGAACACCAGTCTGTCGGGGCAGACCCGAACCGACTCTGTCAGACCCAGAAACATCCCTTCGTCAAAGGCCGCCAGCTGCTCCGACGCTCTCAGCCTGCCCGTGAATGCCTGCAACTTGTTTCTCCGCAGCAGCTTGTTCGCTTTTTTCGTCTTCAGTTTTTCCATTTCCGTATCCAGCTGGGTCAGCTCGCTCTCCGCTATTTCGTATCGCCGCTGGTATTCCTCCTGATCCTGTTCCTTTACGGCGTTCTCCCGCACCATGGCCGTCAGTTTCCGGAGCAGGACCTCTTTTTCCGCTGCAAGCCGGCAGAGCTGCTGTTCCAGCCCGGAGGTCTCCGCCAGAGCGGCTGAGAACTCGTCCGCCGCGCTCAGGATCTCCTCCCGTCTGGAAATCAGCCGGTTCACCGCCTCCACAAAGGCTTCCCGCAGTTCCTTCTCTTCCAGATGCCGGTTGGGGCAGGCATTCCCTTTCCGGGCGTACTTCCGGTTGCACCGCCAGATCACCTTGCGGTAGGGATCGTTGCTGTGCCACACCTTGCTGCCGAAGGTTCCGCCGCAGCAGCTGCAGACCAGCCGGTCGGAAAACAGACTCCTGGCGCTGGTGTGGCGGCTTCTGCCCTTTCGACGCTTCATCTCCAGCTGCACCAGATCGAATACCTCCCGGCTGATAATCCCCGGATGGCTGTTTTCTACAAAGAACTGCGGCACCCCGTCCTCGTTGACTTTGGCGGTTTTGGCAAGAAAATCCACCGTGAAGGTCTTTTGCAGCAGTGCGTCGCCCTTGTATTTCTCGTTGGTCAGAATGGATTTCACCGTGCTGCCCGCCCACCGCTCCTTTCCACCCGACGTGGGGATCCGCTGCTTTGTCAGCAGATCCGCGATGCCGGATGGCATCTGCCCGTCCAGAAACAGGCCGTAGATCTGCCGCACGGTCTCCGCTTCCTTTTCATTCACCACCGGCGTTCCGTCCTCGCCCCGGTCGTAGCCCAGGAAGCGCCCGTAGGCCATAGACACCTTGCCGTCCGCGATGCGCCTGCGCCAGCCCCAGGTCACGTTCTCCGAAATGCTTCGGCTTTCTTCCTGGGCAAGGCTGGACATGATGGTGATCATCAGTTCCCATTCGCCGTTCAGCGTTTCAGTAACGGTGCAGGACATGGGCGTGACTGCGCCGAGACCGTTACTGGAGAAGTCTGTGCAGCCGGCGGGATAGATACAGATCATAGGCACTCACCTCGATTTTAGGGAATGTTTGATAGCTAAGATCGGAAGATTGTTCTCTAATCTAAGCACGATAAAAGCATCTCCGCAGTGACGATGCTCATTTTTGCAGTCTCATATTTTGTTGCAATAAGCATAATTGATACTGACAACCGGACTGTAAGGCCTCGAATTCGAGGGGGTAGACGTGTAACGCCGTAGGTGTAACGCCGTAGGTCTCACACCTTTTTCTCCATTTGTTTTGTTCTGTAAAAAAGGCAAACTTTTATTTCTCTGGATTGATTTCCTTTGCCGTCTCTTCCAGTTCCAGCATATACTTATCGAAATCGGAGAGAAACAGCTTATCCTGAATCACACGGTGCTTTTCAAATTCCGTTTCAGCGTGCAGTTTAGCAATCTCAGCCGTAACCTTTCCAGAATCCTTCAAAAGCCCGTATTCAAACATTTGAATAAAACCGTTCAGCCTCGTTTCCCAATCCTGCATAGTAAGGGGAATGTGCCGTAGTGTCATACTTTCCGCAAAGTCCAGATAGGCGGATACCATACGGTCAAGCTGTCCAATTTCAAATTCTGACAGATAGTTCTTTGCAATCGTCACGTCGCTTCTCTTAATTTTGCCGTCGGGCGCATCCGCCCATGTAGTAAGGCCCATATGCTCCTTGCGATGGTCGGCTCGCTCTACGATAAGCTCAGCTGCGGTGTGACCGTGGATGGCAAAGTGCATTTTATTCTGGACTGTTGCATAGAACCGCTTGGTTGCAGCGGCGGTTCTGTCGTAATCGATAGCAGTAGCGTAAAGATCCGTGACTTTCTGATAGAACTTTCGCTCGCTTGCGCGTATCTCGCGTATACGCTCAAGCTGTTCATCAAAGTATTTTTCCGTAAGATAGGTTCCACGTTTGATGCGCTCAACGTCCATGACCCAGCCTTTTATGGTGTAGCTCTTCACAATACCGTTTGCCCATTTACGAAACTGTACAGCTCGCTCATTGTTTACCTTGAACCCAACAGCAATAATCATTTGAAGATTATAGTGCTTGGTATCGCGTGTGACCTGACGTGAACCTTCGGTTTGAACTATCCGGAAATTCCGGATAGTTGAATCTTCCTCAAGCTCTGAATCAGAATAAATCTTCTTGATATGCTCATTGATTGTACGAACATCCACATCATACAATGTGGCCATCATTTTCTGTGTCAGCCATATATTCTCATCCTCATAGCGCATCTCAATGCTGTCCTGCTGATCACCTACAGAGGCAACATAGGTCAGGTACTCCGCTGCGCTTGAGCGGATGGTTATCTCATCTTTTTTCTTTGCCAAATAGAATGTCTCCCTTCTTCATATCACTAAATCCAGCCATTCTTCTTAAATTTCTCAATCTGAGCTAATTCTTCCTCAGAAGGTTCTTCTGCCTTACCCTCACTAGCCGGAATGTTTAAATATTCGTTATTCCATCTGTTCATGATTTTGACAACCTCATCAGATACGCGAATATCACGTTTCGTGATA
>CAKUCE010000198.1 GCA_934643535.1 uncultured Clostridia bacterium
TCAACAATTTCCGGGGCATGCGCATCGCTCAGGTGGGCATGCGGCCCAAGCCCTTCTGCTCCGTTATTTTCAACGAGGGCGAGCTGATGGAAAAGTTCGGCCTGCAGATCGTGCCGGTCAACCTGGCCGTCATCATCGACAAGTACAACAAGATTCTGGCGGAGAACGACGCGGAGCTGGAGGAGGGCGCAAAACTGCTTTTGTCCCGCTACGAAATGGACGATCTGACCCCGCCGCTGCTGAAGAAGGTGTACGCTTTCGTGCTGCTGTACCAGTGGGTCTTTGAGACCTACAACGTGCAGGCCGTGTCCGCCGAGTGCTGGACGGCCATGCAGCTGGGCGTGGGCGCGATGCCCTGCACGGCTTACAGCGTGCTGGCCGACATGGGTTACATCATCTCCTGCGAGAGCGACCTGCACGGCGCTATTTCGATGGCGCTGCTGTCCGCCGCCTCCATGGGCAAGAAGATCCCCTTCTTCGGTGAGTTCACCGTGCGTCACCCCGAGGATCCCAACGCCGAGCTGCTCTGGCACTGCGGTCCCTTCGCCTACAGCCTGAAGAAGGACGGCTGCCCCTGCAAGAACGTGAACATGCGCCAGTGGTTCCAGGTCAAGGACGGCCAGTACACCGTCTGCCGCTTCGATCAGGACAACGGCAACTACAGCCTGCTGGCCGGCACCTGCGAAAGCACGGAAGGCCCCTACACCTTCGGCACCTACCTGTGGGCCAAGTTCAAGAACCTGAGCGCCTGGGAGCGGAAGCTGATCGAAGGCCCCTACATCCACCACATGGCGGAAATCGAGGGCGACTACACCGAGGAACTGCGCGAATTCACCAAGTACGTCAAGAACGTCACGCTGGATACCGTTCAGGAATAAGCCCTGTCCGGACTGCATACGGGGGCAGGAGGCCCGTCCTCCTGCCGTCCCCCTGACGCTGAGAAAATAGAAGGAGGAACTCCATCCATGCTTACCGATATGAAGACCCTTTTGGATATTGCTGAGGAAAAAGGCTGCGCGATCCCCGCGTTCAACGTGTACAATGCCGAAACCGCGCTGGGCGCGATCTTCGCTGCGGAAGAAGCCAACAGCTGCGTGATCCTGCAGATGTACAGCCGTCTGTTCTCCAATTTTGAGGCCCAGTTCATGGCTCCCTCCATTCTGGAAGCGGCCCGCAATGCCAAGGTGAAGGTGGCCTTCCATCTGGATCACGGCGCGAACGACGAAGTGATTACCAAGGCGCTGCGCTGGGGCTGCACCGGCGTGATGCGGGACGCCAGCACCTCTCCCTTTGAAGAGAACGTGGCCATCCTGAAGAACGTGGTGGAGCGCGCCCATGCCGTGGGTGTGAGCGTGGAAGGCGAACTGGGCCATATCGGCGTAGCCAAGGACGGCGTCAGCACCGAGTACACCAAGGTGGACGAGGCCAAGAAGTTTGTGGACGAGACCGGCGTGGACGCGCTGGCCATTATGGTGGGCACCGCTCACGGCCACTACAAGCAGGCTCCCGTGCTGGCCATTGACCGCATCGCGGAAATTCACGCGGCTACCAAGGCGGCGCTGGTGCTGCACGGCGGCAGCGGCGTGCCGGACGATCAGATTCAGGCTGCCGTGAAGGCCGGTATCCGCAAGATCAACTTCGGCACCGACGTGTGCTGCGCGTTCCTGGACGAGGTTCGCCGCACCAGCCCCGATCTGCTGGCCGTGGACCTGTTCATGAAGGAGCCCATCCAGAACGTGAAACGTTTCTGCCTGAGCAAGATCGAGCTGCTGGGAGCGGTGGGCTGCAATGAGTAACGCTTATCCCGAAATGATTGGCATTGGCTCCACGGTCTACGACACCCTGATGGTGGTGGATCGCTATCCCACCGAGGATACCAAGCTGGAAGACCTGGAAACCAAGGTGCAGGGCGGAGGCCCCTGCGCCACGGCGCTGGTGGCGGCCCAAAAGCTGGGCGTGAGCGCGGCGTACATGGGCACCATCGGCGACGATCCCTTTGGCCGTTTTATGCTGGAGGATCTGGAGCACTGGGGCGTCAGCACCGAATACGTGCGCAAGGTTTCCGGCTGCGTCAGCTTCCACGCGGTGGTGCTGCTGAATCAGTCCAACGCCAGCCGCACCTGCGTCTGGTCCAAGGGCACCGTGCCCCCGCCGAAGGAAAGCGACCTGAACTGGGAAGCCCTGAAGCATGCCAAGGTGCTGCATCTGGACGGCCATATGCTGAACGCCGCCATCGCCGCGGCCAAAAAGTGCCGGGAGTATGGCGTAAAAGTCAGCCATGACGCGGGCGGTACCTATCCGGGCGTGGAAAATCTGATGCCCTATGTGGATTATCTGATTCCCTCCGAGGAATTCGCCCTCAAGATGAGCGGCGAAAAGACCGCCGAGGAAGCGGCCCAGAAGCTGTATATCACCTATCATCCGGAAGTGCTGGTGCTGACCCAGGGCAGCCGGGGCGGCATCCTGCTGGATGAAAAGGGCATGCGCCGCTACGACTGCTACAAGGTGGATGTGAAGGATTCCAACGGCTGCGGCGACACCTTCCATGGCGCGTTCGTGGCCGCCAAGATCAAGGGAATGACCAACGATCAGGCCTGCAAGTATGCCAGCGCAGCGGCGGCCATCAAATGCACCCGCCTGGGCGCGCGCTACGGCATGGCCAACGACGAGGAATGCCGCGCATTCCTTCAGGAAAGGGGCGTTACGCTGTGAGCATCGTTACCTTGAAGAATGAAGAACTGACCGTGAAGATTTCCACGCTGGGCGCGGAGATCCAGTCCATTGAGGACAAAAACGGGGTGGAGCGCCTCTGGCAGGGCGATCCCGCCATCTGGAAGGGACGCGCGCCCATTCTGTTCCCCGTGGCCGGAGGTTTTAAGGACGACGGCTACGAGCTGGACGGCCAGTGGTACGGCATGCCCAAGCATGGCTTTGCCAAGACGGAGGAGTGGGCGGTGGAAAGCGCCGATGAGGAGGAAGCGACCTTCCTTCTGACGGCGCAGAAGCCCGGCTTCCCCTTCCGGTATGAGTTCCGGGCCGTGTTCAGCCTGGAAGCGAACCAGCTGGAAGTGAATTATGTGGTCAAGAATCTGGATGACCGCACCTTCTACTTCAGCGTGGGCGCGCACGAAGCCTATGCCTGCCCGGGAAAGATCGAGGATTATTATCTAGTCTTTGACGAGAAGGAAAATCTGGACTGCTATCCGCTGGACGGCAATCTGATCAAGCATGAGACCATCGACATGGGCCGGGATACCGACACGCTGGCGCTGTCCTACAGCCTGCTGGATCACGACGCGCTGGTGTTCCGCAACCTGAACTCCACCGGCGTGGCCCTGTGCTGCCGCAACAATGAGCGCAAGGTGCATGTGGAATTCGAGGGCAACCCCACCATCATGTTCTGGCATCATCCCGACGGACAGTATCTGTGCATCGAACCGTGGAACAACAGCCCGGACTTTGTGGACGCGCCTCACGACATCGCGAAAAAGCCCAACTTCATTTGCCTGAAGCCGGGTCGTGAGGCCAACCGCAGCCATACCATCACCATTCTGTAACCGGCGATCCGCCAAGGAGGAAAGAACATGGCAACTTTGGAACAGCTTCGGAAACGGAACCCTGAACTGCCCTTCCACTCGGTACTGGATCCTGAATTCCGCGCCTTTGGCCGGGTGATCGATTTTGACGCTTCCAGCCTGATCGAGGCCTGCGAAAAGGCCGCCGTGATGCCGGAAAGCGGCAGCTGCTATGTGCCCGACATGCCCGAACTGGAGGCCCTGCCCGTCTTCGCGGAGGTGAAGCACACCCTGCGGGGCGAGGGCAGCTGCCAGATCGGCTGCTGCTGGGGCTACAACACGCAGCTGAACTGTCTGGAATATCACCGCGCCAGCGAGCACAACGTGGCCGTGACCGACCTGGTGCTGCTGCTGGGCCGCCAGCAGGACATGGAGGGCTTCGACCTGCCCGCAGGCAAGGTGAAGGCGTTCTTCGTGCCCAAGGGAACGACCATTGAGGTATACGCCACCAGCCTGCATTTCTGTCCCTGTCAGGTATCCGACGAGGGCTTCCGCTGCATCGTGATTCTGCCCCGGGGCACCAATCATCCCCTGACGCAGGAAAAGCCCCAGGGCGGCGACGGCCGTCTTTTGTGGGCGCAGGACAAGTGGCTCATCGCCCATCCCGATAACAAGAGTGTGGTGGAGCGCGGCGCTTATCCGGGCCTGCACGGCGAGAATTTTGACATCAAGTACTGATAAAGGAGAATCACCATGGAACGCAAAGCCTTTATGTGCGATATGATCCGCACGGAGCTGGAGGACATCGTAGGCGTGGAGAACGTCTCCACCAAGGACAGCGACCGCGCTACCTACGGCGTGGACTATTTCTGGATCGGCCGTATGTGGGTAGATCACGGCCTGACCCCGCCCATGCCCGACATCATCGTCCGCCCCGGCTGCACCGAGGAAGTCTCCAAGATCCTGAAGATCGCCAATTATTATAAGATCCCCGTGAACATCTGGGGCGGCGGCTCCGGCTCTCAGGGCGGCGCGCTGCCCATGGCGGGCGGCATCATGATGGACATGAAGCGCATGAGCCATCTGATCGAGATCGACGAGGTCAGCCGCACCATCACTGCCGAGGCCGGCATGATCTTCCAGCAGCTGGAATGGTATGCCAACGAGCGCGGCTATTCCTGCCAGCACATTCCCTCCTGCCTGACCTGCGGCACCATCGGCGGCGCACTGGGCCACCGGGGCATCGGCATCATGTCCAGCAAATACGGCAAGATCGACGACATGTGCATCTCCATGGAAGTGGTTCTGCCCAACGGTGACATCATCAACACCCTGCCCGTGCCCAAGCATGCGGCCGGCCCCGATCTGAACGAGATCTTCATCGGCTCCGAGGGCACGCTGGGCGTCATCACCAAGGCGACCTTCAAGCTGTTTGAGCAGCCCGAAAGCCGCCAGCACCGCGCGTTCCTGTTCCCGGACATGCATTCCGGCTACATGGCGGGCCGCGACATCATGCAGAAGGTGAAGCCCTCCATCCTGCGGTTCTTCGACGAGGCCGAGACCGTCTCCATCATCAAGAAGATTCTGGGCTTTGAGAAAAAAGGCTGCTTTATGAACGTGACCCTGGAGGGCATGAAGAAGATCGTGGACATCGAGCTGGAGATCGTCGAGGAGATCGCCGCCAAGTGGGGCGCGCAGGATCTGGGCGGCGAGTACGGCGAAAAGTGGTACGAGAACCGCATCACCTTCTTCTATCCCGGCAACATCATGGATATTCCTCAGATGTTTGGCACCATGGACACCGTGGCCACCTATGCCAACATCGAGAAGATCTATCTGGCCATGAAAAAGGTCATCAACGAAAAGTTCCCCTATGTGAAGTACATCTCTCACTCCAGCCACTGGTACGAGTGGGGCTGCATGAACTACACCCGTTTCATCGTGGATCCCGCCCACGTGCCCTCTGATCCCGACGAAGCCATCCGTCTGCACAACCAGATCTGGAACGCCGGTGTGCGCGCGGCCATGGAAAACGGCGGCGTTATCAACGACCATCACGGCATCGGCCTGAAGCTGTCCCGTCTGATGAAGGAGCAGTACGGCCCCGCCATGCAGGTCATGGAGAGCCTGAAAAAAGGTCTGGACCCCAACGGCATCATGAACCCCTACAAGCTGGGCCTATAAGCAGGGGTAGTGATCCGCAACCTCAATCGTCGTCTTTGGCACTGCCGTGCCAAATCCTCGTTTCGGTTGACGGCTGCCGGTCGCT
>CAKUCE010000199.1 GCA_934643535.1 uncultured Clostridia bacterium
ACCCCGGACTGTGCGCCATGGGCGCGCAGGGCACATGGGTGACATGCAGGTTGGCTGCGGAGATACCGCCGCTCGGCGGAAGGCCTCGCGGCTCGCGGGTCTGGTAGGGCTGAAGCTCTGCAATCAGCTTTGCACGGCAGAGCCATGCAGGGGTTGAGCGGCGCGCAGGTTGGACGGCGTTCGGATAACGCTTGCTGATGTGCTTTACGATTTTCAATATCATCATGGTACTTTTTGCCCGCGCAATGCGCGGGCAAATTTTGGATGAAGCGCATTTGGCAGAAAACGGCAGCAGGGTTTGATTCGTCGGTTGTAAGTTAATCCATGTTGACCGACTCAAACCCGCGAGCCGCGAGGCCTTCTGCCGAGCGGCGGTAGAAAGAAGCCAAGTGACAGTGACCGACAACCCCTGCGCACCCCGCGCGCAGAAGTGGGTGCAGGGCGAAGCCCTGCGAGGAGGTTGGATGGAGAAGAAGGAGATCGTCCGTTTTTCTCACGTGACGAAACAGTACCCGGGAACACTGGCAAACGACGACGTCAGCATGAGCGTTCAGCGGGGCGAGGTGTTCGCGCTGGTGGGCGAAAACGGCGCGGGAAAAAGTACCCTGATGAACCTGCTGTATGGGATGCAGCCGGTCACCATGGGTGAAATTTTCATTGACGGTCAAAAAATCGGGCCGCAGCATTGCCCGGAAAAGGCCATGGAGATGGGCGTAAGCATGGTGCATCAGCACTTCAAGCTGGTGCCCAGCTTTACCGTGGCCCAGAATATCCTGCTGGGCCACGAGCCGAAAAAAGGGCTGAGCTATGATTTTCAGGCGGCGCGGGACACCGTGCGGAAGCTGTCCGAAACCTACGGCCTGTATGTGAATCCGGACGACGTGACCGGCGAACTCAGCGTGGGCCTGCAGCAGCGGGTGGAAATCCTCAAGGCGCTGCGCACCGGCGCAAAGGTGCTGATCCTGGACGAACCCACCGCCGTGCTGACCCCGCAGGAGACGGACGAGCTGTTCCGCGTCATTCGGCATATCGTGGAAGAACAGAGCATGACCGTGATCCTGATCACCCACCGGCTGCCGGAGGTCATGCAGGTCAGCGACCGGGTGGGCGTGATGAAGCGAGGCCGTCTGGTAAAGGTGATGGAGACCGCCCAGACCGACGAACGGGAGATAGCCTCCCTGATGGTGGGAAGGGACGTGATCTTCGACGAACTGCGCCAGCGGCATGAGCTGGGGGAAGAAAAACTCCGGGTGGAGGGACTGTGCGCTCTGAACGACCGGATGCTGCCTGCTCTGCGGCAGGTGAGCCTGTCCGTCCACGCGGGCGAGATCGTAGGCGTGTGCGGCGTGGAGGGCAACGGTCAGACCGAACTGGCCGAGTGCATCATGGGGATGCGTCCTCAGACCGGCGGACGGGTGCTTTTGTGCGGGGAGGATGTAAGCCGGAAAACGCCGGGCGAAATTCGCAGCCGCGGCGTGAGCTTCATCCCGGAGGACCGCATGACCACCGGCGTGGACGTGAAGGCCAGCGTAGCGGAAAACCTGCTGGTTGGCAAGCAGCGCCGGCCGGAGTTCAGCCTGCTGGGCGGGCTTCATCTGCGCCGCCGTCAGGTGAAGAAATATGCCGCCGAACAGGCGGAAAAGTTTGACATTCGTATGTCCGGGGTCGATGATCCGGTATCCTCCCTGTCCGGCGGCAATATGCAGAAGGTGGTCATTGCCCGGGAATTCAGCTTTGATTCCCCGGTGCTGGTCATCAGTCAGCCCACTCGCGGCGTGGACATCGGCGCGATCGAGTTCATTCACGAGCGCATCATGCAGAAGCGCAACGAGGGCTGCGCCATTCTGCTCATCAGCGCCGATCTGGACGAGCTGTTCCGTCTGAGCGACCGGCTGGTAACGCTGTACGAAGGCCGTATCACCGGTTCTTTCCAGACGGAGGAGATCACCCGGGAGGAGATTGGCTATTACATGACCGGCGGCGAGAAGAGCGAGGCCGCTGAAACCGCTGCGAAGGAGGAACTGCGGCATGGGTAACGGTTTTTTTCAGAGCATCCGGGCGCTGTTCCGGCTGAAGCCGGCCCAGAAGCTGAACCGGGATTATCTGATCTCCCTGCTGTGCGCGGTGCTGCTGGCCTTTCTGGTGGGCGCGGGCATCATGCTCCTGTGCGGCTTTGATCCCATTCAGTGCTATGGCGCGCTGTTTGAAGGGGCGCTGGGCAAGCCCCGTGCCATCGGCAATACGCTGGCCAAGGCCATGACGCTGGCGCTGTGCGGCCTTGCCATGAGCGTGGCGGCCAAGGCGGGCATCTTCAACGTGGGCGGCGAAGGGCAGCTCTTCATGGGCGCGCTGGCCGCCGCCGTGGTGGGCGCGCAGGTGAAAGGCGTGCCCGCATGGGGCGTGGTGATCCTGGCGCTGCTGGCTTCCCTGCTGGCGGGCGGGCTGTACGCATGGGTTCCCGGCGCGATGAAGGTCTACTGGAAGGTGGACGAGGTCATCACCACCATCATGCTCAATAGCGTAGCCACTTTCTTTTGCAGCTACATGGCCAACGGCCCCCTGAAGACCACGGAAAAGGGAATCGCCTCCGGTACGGCCAGTATTCTGAAGGAAGCGGGCTTTGCCAAGCTGATCCCCCTGAGCAACCTGACCACCGCCATCCTGTTTGCGGCGGCGGCAGCGCTGTTCACGTGGTATCTGATGACCCGTTCCTCCGTGGGCTTTGAAATGAAGCTGACCGGCGATAACGACCGCTTTGCGGCCTACGGCGGCATTTCCGCCAAAAAGCTGATGCTCTGGTCCATGGTGCTGTCCGGCGCGATCTGCGGCCTGACGGGCATGCTGGAGGTGTTCGGCCTGCACAAGCGGTTTATGACCACCATTTCCAACGAGTTCTACTTCGACGGCATGCTGGTGGCCATGATCATGCGCTATCAGCCCTTCGGCGTGATTCTGATGAGCCTGTTTTTTGCAGTGCTGAACATCGGCAGCCGCTCCATGGAGTCGATCGGACTTTCCAGCGAGGTCATTCTGATCGTGCAGTCCGTCATCATCTTCTTCATGGCGGCGGAAGGCGGCATCCGCACGGCACTGCAGAACCGTTCTGCCATTCGGAAGGCCCGGCGCGAGGCTGCGGCGAAGGAGGCGGGCGTATGAGCGAGATTTTCAACGTACTTCTGTTCCAGAATACCCTGCGGACCGCTACGCCGGTGGTGCTGGCGGCGTTGGGCTGTCTGATGACCCAGCATGTGAACATCACCAACATCGGTATCGACGGCATGATGCTGATCGGCGCGTTCTTTGCCGTACTGGGCAGCTACTACTGCGGCAGTTGGGCGGCGGGACTGGCCTTCGCCATTGTGTTCGGCGTGATCCTGGGGCTGCTTTATTATGTGCTGGTGATCCGTTTCCACAGTGACGAATTCATCATCGGCGTAGCGCTGAATATTTTCGCGGGCGGTTTGACCACCTTTCTGCTGCGCACGATCTTTCAGGTGAAAGGCTCCTTCTCCGATCCCCGCATCGTGCCGCTGCCCACCATCGTCATTCCCGGCCTGAAGGACATTCCGGTGCTGGGGCATCTGCTCAGCGGGAATACCCTGCTGGTCTACGTCAGCTGGATCCTGGTGCCGGTTTGCTGGTATCTAATCTACAGAACCCCTTGGGGCTTCCACCTGCGGGCCAGCGGCGAATATCCCGACGCGCTGGGAGCCAGCGGCAAAAGCCCCGAGAAGATGAAACTCAGCGCCAGCGTTCTCTGCGGCGTATTGAGCTGCATGGCGGGCGCGCACCTGTCGCTGGGCTACCTGACCATGTTCTCCGAGAACATGTCGGCTTCTCGCGGATACGTGGCTTTTGCCTGTGTGATCTTCGGTCGGGGCAATCCGCCCATCGTATTTCTGGCGGCGCTGCTGTTCGGATTCATTGAGGCGCTGGGGCTGCGGCTGCAGAAATATGTGCCCAGCGACCTGACCGGCATGGCTCCCTATCTGGTCACGGTCATTATGATGGTGGCCGTAGTGCTGTGGGAGCGGAAGAAGAAAAACAAAGTGGTCAAAACAGAAGGATAAGGGAAAGCCCCCGCTGCAGTCTGGAAAAGGCTGCGGCGGGGGCAAAGTCGTTTTTTAGGGTTCATTCAAGATCTGCGGAATTTGGGAACGGGAACCCCGCAGGGTCTCCATTTCCACGGTCAGGCCATTCAGTTGGTTGAGAATGAACAGGCGATCCTCGTCCAGTTTGTTCCCGGCAGCGTCGTAGTAGGTGAAGACCAGTTCGTCTTCGTAAGGGGTTCCTTCCTGCCAGAGGGGAGCGGAGAGCACCGCCTCATAGGCCAGCGCCAGTTCCAGCCGCGGGCTGTTCCACTGCAGGGTCAGCTCCCGTTTTTCCCCGTTCCAGACGAAGGACTGATCTTCGCTTAGCGCCGGGAAAACGGTTCCCTCTCCTGTGGTCAGGACGCAGTGTTCGGCCATTTCGTTGGCGTACTGTACTTCCAGAACCAGCCGGTTCGCTTCGTGCTCCCGAACTGTGTAGTCGCGCCATGGGGCAGAACCTTCAGCATGGACGAAACTGGCCAGAAGTAAAGACGCTCCTAATATAACCCATAAGAAAGCCTGTTTCTGTTTTTTTAATTGCAGCAAAAAATACCTCCCAATGAAATTAACGTGATGATGGGCAATATGATATCAATGCGATTTTCCAATGGAAACACCCCCTTTTTTCATCAAAGAAGAAGAAAACACTCTACTATTTAGACGACTCAAAACAGGAAAAAATTGCATGGAGAAAAAGTTATATATTTTTTTCCAGCCCGCTTTTCTGGATGCAGCGCTGGAGCCGGCCGCCCTTGAGGTAATAAATCACGAAGGCGATGGATGTGACCACCCACGTCAGCGGATAGCTGAAAAGGACGCATTCCACCGTGTTGTGGGAAGGAACGACGAACCAGATCCAGATGACGCGCAGCACGCAGATACCCGTCAGGTTCACGATGGTGGGGATCAGGGTATCGCCCGCCCCGCGCACCGCGCCGGAGAGAATTTCAATGCAGACGTAGGTCACGTAGCTGGGCACCAGCATCCACATGATCGTAACGCCGTAGTCCAGCACGATCTCGTCATTGGTGAACATCCCCAAAAAGACACGCGCGCCCAGCATCAGCACGCTGGAAAGCAGCACGGTAGCGATGGTGGAAAGAAGCAGACAGACCCGCACGCTTTTGTGCATTCGGTCATATTTGCCCGCGCCGAAGTTCTGGCCCGTGAAGGTGGTAATGGCAATGCCGAAGGCGCTGATAATCATCCAGTACAGGTCGCTGAGCTTGCCATAGGCCGTCCACGCGGCCAGCACGTCGGTGCCGAACACATTCATGCTGGCCTGAATGATGATATTGGAAACGGAGTACAGTACCGATTGCAGCCCGGCGGGGAAACCAATCTGCAAAATGCGCTGAAGAATTGCACCATGGAAGCGGATCTCCCGGGGACGCAGCTGATAGGACTGCTGAGTGCGGCACAGGGTGACGATCACCAGCACCGCGCTGAGCAGCTGGGACAGGATGGTCGCCAGCGCCGCACCCGCCACGCCCATATTCGCGCCCACTACCAGCAGGACGTCGGCCACGATGTTGAACAGACAGCAGGCGATCAGGAAATACAGGGGACGGCGGGAGTCGCCGATGGCGCGCAGAATGCCGGAACCGATGTTATAGATCAGCGAGGGCAGCATTCCCAGCGAAATAATGCGGGTGTAGGTGGACGCCTGATCGAGGATCTCCAC
>CAKUCE010000200.1 GCA_934643535.1 uncultured Clostridia bacterium
TTTGAATGATTGTGCAAAAGAGTTTGAACAAAGCGAAAAAATTTCTTAAACACCCTTGACAAAGCGTATCAGAGGATACGCTGCTTTCTGCAATGGAGGTCGCCGGTGCGAAAGAAATGCCCGAAGATGCTGAACGCAAAGGGCTTGGGACGCCTGCCACCCGCGCCGCCATTCTGGAAAAGCTGGTGGCCACCGGCTTTGTTGAGCGCAAAAAGAGCAAAAAGACGGTGAACCTGATCCCGACCCACGCCGGGATCTCCATGATTACCGTGCTGCCGGAACATCTCCAGTCTCCGCTTATGACTGCTGAATGGGAGCATCGCCTAAAAGAGATCGAGCGCGGCGAAGAATTCCCGGAAACCTTCATGCAGGGCATCCACGATATGGTCTGCGAGCTGGTCAAGACCTATAAAACGGTACTGGGGGCCGATGTGCTGTTCCCATCCGGAAGAACGGTCGTCGGAAAATGCCCACGCTGCGGCAGTGATGTTACCGAGAGCAAAAAGGGTTATTTCTGTGAGCGGAATGACTGTCATTTCGGCCTTTGGCGGGACAACCGTTTTCTTGCGGCCAAGAAGATCAACCTGACAAAGAAAATGGCGGAGGCGTTGCTGAAAGACGGAAAAACCTATTCCAGCGGCATCTTCTCGGAGAAAACCGGCAAGACCTACGACGCTTATATCGTTCTGGAGGACGACGGCACAAAGACAGCTTACCGGCTGGAATTTGAAAGAGGGAAAACAAATGGAAAACAGTATTCATAAAATGCGTGCGGCGCACCTGATCCTGTCAGCAATTCTCACCATGCAGGGAGAGGCCGCTCCCGCTTTCAGCACCCATTGCGACACCATCGACAACCTGTGCGAAACCGTTATGTCCATCTTTGAAAAGCTGGGGTATCGGGATCGGACGGTTTTGGGTATGCGTCTGGGTTTCAATCCCCATAAAGGATTTGCGCCCACGAAAGTGTGCAAATATCTGGAGATTGCGACTGCCTTTGAAATGACCCTTGCCTCGTCGGCCAGCCGCCTTTTTCACAGAATCTGCCACCGGTTTGCCGCATCCATGCTGGAGGCAGGCCGATGAGACTGGAACCTTCGGAGCGTGAGACCATTATCCTGTTCTCGGATGCGGATGATACCGCCAGCGTTTACACCTTCGATAAAAAGCTCAAAGCGCGGCTCAAGGAGCTGCATCGGCGGCAGCCGGACAAAATCTATCCAGACAGCAAGGGACGCTCCGGCTCGGCCTGCTTCATCGTACCGAAAAACTGCATCTCTATCCGGGAGCCGTACAGCGAAGAGCGCCGCCGCGCCGCCAGTGAGCGAGCCAAACAGGCCGGGTACAAGCCCCCGGTCAGGGGCACCGTCCCCAAATCTGAATAAGCCCTATGCTCCTGCGAGGATTTCCGCGTCCACGCAGGGGCTGACCATATGCAGGGATTGTAATCCCGGAAAGGAGCGTATATGGCAGAAAAGCAGTCTAACAAGGACAGGCTCAAAGAGATCACCGACAGCATTGAAAAAGGAATTCAGGAGCTGTTCCAGAGTGAGAAATACCGGCAATATCTCCGCACCATGAGCCGGTTCCACAAATACAGCGTCAACAACACCATGCTCATTTATATGCAGAAGCCGGACGCCACCGTCGTTGCCGGTTTCAACAAATGGCGAGATCAGTTTGGCCGCAATGTACTCAAGGGCGAAAAAGGCATCAAGATCATTGCCCCGACGCCGTACAAGAAGAAAATCGAAGAAGCAAAGCTCGACCCGGACACCAAGCTCCCCATGCTGGATGCTGACGGCAAGGCCATCATGGAAGAAAAGGAAATTAAGATTCCGATGTACAAACCGGTCACGGTTTTTGATGTGAGCCAGACAGAGGGCAAGCCCCTGCCGCAGCTTGCCGCCGATCTTACCGGCAATGTGCAGAATTATGAGGTCTTCATGGAGGCTGTGAAGCGCAGTGCGCCGGTGCCGGTCTTCCTGGAGAATATGACAGGCATGGATGGGTATTACGATGATGAGAATCAGCGCATCGCCGTCCGCACCGGCATGAGCGAGGTGCAGACGGTATGTGCGGCGATCCATGAGATTGCACATTCCCTTCTGCACAGTCATTCCAAAGAGACCAATGAGCTGACACCCAGTTGGAAAGTAGTTATGGTCAGCGAAGGTGGCACAAAGCGCGATTTCAGCTCCGGCTTCAAAACCGAGGCAGAAGCGAAACATTTTGCCGAAGCGGAAAACTGGCGTTATCTGGACGAAAATCGGTTTGAATGGCGTTTGGAAGTTGAAGAAGACTTGAGTGCTGTAAAGACCGCAGCACTCTCCCGCAACACCGAGAAAGTGCAGGCAGAGAGCATTTCCTATGCCGTCTGTGCCTGTTTCGGCATTGAGACCGGCGAGAACAGCTTCGGGTATATCGCCACCTGGTCAAAGGGCAAGGAGCTGCCGGAACTGAAAGCCTCGCTGGAAACCATCAACCGCACAGCATCCGGCCTGATCACGGATATTGACCGGAACTATAAGGCGCTGATCAAAGAGCGCGGTCTGGATAAGGAGCCTGAAAGCCTTGCTGCCGAACCTGTGCAGGAGATCACGGTACAGGAGCCGGAGCCGGTCAGCGCACCGGATAATGGCTGCGTTCCTGACCCGGCAATTTCTGTAGAGACCATGAACGCATACGGCTACACCGACGCCAATATGCTGCCGCTGACAAAGGAGCGTGCGCTGGAACTCATGGAGCGCGACGTGACCGTGTACATGCTTCACACCGACAACACCGAGGCCATGGCGTTTGATGCCGATGAAATCCGCAGCTTTGACGGCATTTTCGGCGTGGAGACTTCCGAATGGGAGACGGTCAAAGCCCGCTTCGCGCCGCAGGACTACGAGAAAGCGTTCCTCGATAACCCCGGCGACAGCTTTGCCATCTATCAGCTTCGGGATAATGATGACACGGCGCAGCTCCGCTATATGAACTCCGAGTATCTGGAGAAGAAAGGACTATCCATCCAAAAGGAGAACTACACCGCCGTCTATGCAGGAGACCTCGACCGCAGGGGTGATACGCAGGATAAATTGAACGAGCTGTATGAGACCTTCAACATCCGCCGTCCGGACGATTTTTGCGGACACAGTCTGTCGGTCAGCGACATCGTAGCGCTGAAGAAGAACGGTGTGGTATCCTGTCATTACGTCGATTCTTGGGGCTTCAAAGAGCTACCGGGCTTTCTCAAGCCGGAGAACTACCTGAAAAATGCCGAGATGGCGATGGAAGATGATTACGGTATGATCGACGGCATCATCAACAATGGCCCGCGCAAAACAGTCGCGGAGCTGGAGGAACAGTCCAAGACCGGCACGCCCATTTCTCTTCTGGAGCTGGCGCAGGCCGTCCAGCGCGAAGACGCGGAAAAGCGCCGTGCCCAGCAGCCGGTGCGCAGAGAAAAATCCGGCGAAAAGCCCTCCATCCTTGCGAAGCTGAAAACGCCGTCCGTAGCCGACACCAAATCTGTGAAGAGCGCCCCGAAACGGAGCGCGGAAAGGGAGCTGTGACATGAGCAACTTTACATTTGACGAGATCAACCTGATGTGCATCTACAATACCGGCACCCGCGCCGGTCTGATGCAGGCGCTGACCGACATGCGCGGACAGTTGGAACCCGATGAAGCCGAGCTGCTGGAGCTGACCGACAGTGCTCTTCGCAAGCTGGACGGTATTACCGACGAGCAGTTTGCGGAGCTGGAGCTAGTGCCGGACTTTGACTGAACAGCAAATGCAGAGAGACGGTTCCATTCGGAGCCGTCTCTCTGCTGGCTCTATCGGTGTTGCAGCGAACCTAAAGGAAAATGCAAGGATTCAGGCAGCAAAATATTGGACACTTTTTCGCATCTTTCAAAATCCCCTTGCGTTCGTACTTGACCGTTGCTATAATATACTTGCATAACTCCCACGGAGTTTCGCTGGTATGAAGATACAACTCCGTGGAAATACTACCTGTACGGAGGTGTTTGTATGGCAATCGTAAGCGATGAGCAGGTCATCAAGGTGCTGCGGCAGTATAATCCCTGGTGGCGCAATCCGCTGGCAATCAAAGAGGAAAACAAGCCACAGAAAAGGCTTGCCTATTACGAAGCATTGAGAATGATTTCGCACAAAACGATTCGGCGGTTTGCCGTTTTATCCGGCGCAAGGCGTGTCGGCAAGACAACGATCATGTATCAGATGATGAACAGCCTGATCGACGAGGGCGTAAACCCCAAAAATATCCTGTATGTATCCTTCGACAATCCGATTGTAAAGCTCGTCAATGTGGAGACAGTCCTTTCTATCTACGAATCCCTTTATCCCATAGAGGGAACAAGGTATATCTTCCTCGATGAAATTCAATATACGGAGCATTGGGAACTCTGGATGAAGGTCATCTACGACAGCCGGAAGGACATACGGCTTACAGCGACCGGCTCAGCCAGCCCGATATTGGAAAAAGGCTCGACCGACAGCGGGACGGGGCGATGGAGCATCCTGAAGATACCCACCATGTCGTTTTATGAATATTGTCGTCTGCTGCAAATTGAAGAGCCGATTCTGCCAGATAATTTGCGGCTCACAAAGCTTGTAAAAATGAGCAAAGCGGAGTTGGGCGATCTGATGGATCGGTTTGCGCCGCTGGAAGTGCATTTCAACCGTTACCTTATGATTGGCGGCTTTCCTGAGCTTGTATTATCCGACGATGATATGTATGCACAGCGGATGCTGCGGGAAGATGTGGTGGATAAGGTTATCAAGCGTGATGTTCTGACACTTTTTAATATCCGAAGCCCGCTTCTGATGGAAAAACTGTTTTTGTATCTCTGTATGAACTCAACAGAGATTTTCAGCGTGACCACGGCGGCGAAGGAACTGGAAAATACCTCTGCCGCTACAATAGACAGCTATATTGAGGCGCTTGAAATGTCTAACCTGATTTATCTGTCGAAGCCGATGGATGTGGGCAGCAAGGGTGCTTTGAAGGGCAAGCCGAAGATATACATTGCCGACGCCGCCATACGCAACGCCGTTCTAATGATAGACGACGTTCTTTCGGATGAGCGAGAGCTTGGGGCAATGGTGGAAACGACGGTATATAAGCATATCGTATCCTTCTATCAGGGCAGCACTGCGCAGCTTGGCTACTTCAGAAAGGCAAAGGATAATCAGAAAGAGGTCGATGTGGTCATTGAGCTGCCCCGTGAAAAGATTCTCTGTGAGGTAAAATACCGCAACAACTCCCATATACCTGCTACGGACGCCATTGTCGAACTCTGCAAGGATGAAAGTGCAAAGGTCACAAACGCATTTCTCATCACGAAACAGTTGGATGATTTCGGCATTGCAAAGCACGAAACCCATGTGCCGATTTTGCGAGTGCCTGCCATCGCATTTCTGTATCTGCTTGGAAAGGCGGAGGCAGACGGACAAAACGGAAAAATGTAATACCAACGGCACAATGCCCGCTTGTCACAACAGGCGGGTATTTTTCTGCCAGATTTATTGGTGAGTGGTCTTGCGCTCATACGTTTATCTGACGGATATGCCTGCATATTCTATTTCCCAAAATCAGAAAAATTTCAATTTTGGGAAATAAAAAGTCAACTTAATAGATGCAGCTCCTTATACATAGAGCACCCGATTCCGGGCGCTCTAAATTTATGCCATGAAGGAGGAGCAATATGCCGAGCAAGCTACAAACGTATATGCAGATGGCGG
>CAKUCE010000201.1 GCA_934643535.1 uncultured Clostridia bacterium
GTGTGAACGCCCCATAGGGCTGCAAGCCCTGCTCCCGCGCCGTAGTCGGCGCGTCAATCCCCAGGCAGGGGAATTTCTTAGACAAAGTTGGCTCCCGCCGCTGCTTGCAGGGAGGGCTTTCCTCGGGGCAAACCATCGGCGCGACCCGCACTGCCGTGCGCTCCGCTTGTTGTTTGCCTGAACTTCGGGTCATTTCCGCCTTCGGCGGACAGCCCACCGGGCTGACATTTCCCTCCGTTCCCCCCTGCACCCCTTCGGGCCACTGAAAAAAGCGAAAACGACCCTTGGCGCGGCCCGCGCCGCCATGCGCTCCTGCACCTCTCCAATCAACGCCCTGTATTTTTCCTATTCCCGGCAGGATTTTCCATCCCCAATCCGTTGATTGTACAGAACCCAAAACGATGGAGGAATCCCCCTATGAAACGCCTGCAAATTGCTATTCTCGTATCGTTTTTCCTTTGCCTGCTCGCCATCCCTTCTCTGGCGGAAAATGCCGCTTTCGAGACCCTTCCGGAGCAAATTCGGCAGTTGTGGCTGGATGAGTACTCTCCTGACGAGCTGGTCGATGCGCTGGCCCTGACCCTGCCGGACGGCCAAACCTGCGGGCTGCTCCTGTCGAAAGGCGGCTGGGTGAACGGGTTCTTTCCCCACGAGGGCGGTTATGCGCAGCTGTGGTCCTTCAGCATCGACTACCTGAATAACGCGGGGCTTCGTTTCGTTCGCCATGACGCTTTGTCCGTGCAGCCGGACGGAACGCCCTATCCAAGCGGAATCGGCTTTGACGTCATCAACGACGAAGGAGCTCGGCTGACCTTCTGCTATTTGGAAAGCGCTCAAGCCTTTGAATGTACGGGCTATCGCCGGGAAAAATCGGACTACGATGTGCAGGTCGCTCCCATCGATGAAGAGATGGCTGCATTATCCTTCTATCAGGGCGGACGCGCCTGCGGCCAGTTTCGGGTCAGTCGTTCCATTTTCACTTTTTTTCGTATGTGGGCGCTTCCGTCCCGGCCGGAGGAGGCGCAGCGGCTATCCACCGTCTCCCGGGAAGCGCTGGCCGCCCGTCAGGAGGGGTACACGCTGCGCTGGTATTCTTCCGATGGCGTTTTGGAGGATACAATGGTGGAGACCGCCTATTCCAAGGTGGAAAACGGCTTTCTGACCGTGCGCTGGGTCAAGTATCAGGCGGGCGGAGCGATCATAAGCGAACTCACCTCCTTCCCCATCCCCCTGTCGAAGGAATTTCAGCAGCGGCTGGAGGCCGAACCCTTTGACCAGCTGATTTCCCTTTCCTACAGCAACGAGTTTCAGACGGACGATTTTCTGAACACGTCCCTGATTCCCGTTTCGGGAAGCATCCTCCAGAGCAGCATACAGCCTCATGCGCTGCTGCTTCTCATGGAGGATGAAGCCGGAGTCCGCCGGTTAACGGAGATCACCCGAAATGAAAACGGCGTATATGCCCTGCGTCAAACGCCTCCCCTGCCGAAGGGGGTCTGGATGGATTCCTTTCATGCGGGAATGGAAGAGCTGCTTTTAGAATGGGATCAGCAACATCATCAAGTGAATTTCCAGCGCACGTTTGACGGCGAATGGAAGCTCATCTGGCTGACCTGTTACGGCGAAAAGGAAACTTTGAACTGTTCCTTCGGGCTGAACACCGGCACTTTGATGGATACCGATACCCTGAAGATCGGTGTGCTGCCCTTCGACCTGTTTGCGGACGATCTGACCGCATTGCCCTGCACCTCCGAGGAGCTGACCGCCCAGCTGGACCGAACCGGACTGGCGGTGGTATGCAACCCCGATCCCAACGATCGCCTTCACCTGCGGACAAAGCCCAGCCGGGAAGCGGATTCGCTGGGCAAGTTCTGGAACGGCACGCCCGTGCGAGTGCTGGACGAACGGGATGGATGGTGTCAGGTGGAGATCGGCACAGACGGGCGGCTTATAGGCTGGATGATGAAAAAATATCTGGTCACCGGCTCGAGGATGGATCAGGTCACGCCCTGCTTTTCCCAACAGACCTTGCGGGACGATAAGGCGGAAACCGAAACGCCCATCTACACCGACCTGACCCTGAAGGAGCGCTATTGTACTCACTCCAACTGGCATCTGATGGGCGTGGTGGACGACCGCCTGTACGTCATCGTCACTGATGAAGGGGAAACGGGTTACGCGCCCATGGAGTGGTTCTTTGACGGAAACGGCTGACAAAGTACGTTCGGCCGGCGGACGGTGCGGTGGGATACCGCGCCGTCCTTGACTTTCCGGGCGCTCTTTTCTATAATCAGGGAGGCTTGCCGTTCATCCGGCAAAAATGCGCGAAGGAGGCTGCACGGCTTGACGCATCGCAACAGCGCCCGAAGCTGCTGGCTTTGGGGCGCGGGTATCACGATCCTTTTGTGGAGTCTGGCGTTCCTCGGCTGCGACGTTTTCTTCGCCGCAAACGACGATCAGTTCATCCTGCGCGCCATGACGGGCTGTCAGCCGGGCGGCGCACCTGATTTTCATTTGTATCTCCATGGGCTGTACGTCTATCCCCTTCGCTGGCTGCAGCGGCTTTTTCCCGGGGTGGCGTGGTTCTCCCTGCTGGAGATCGCGCTGCTTTCGCTGGCCATGACCGTCCTCCTGAAAAGCCTTCTGCAATGCTGGCTTCGCAGCGGCCGCCGTCTCTGGACGGGGCTGACGCTGAGCGCTGCCTTTGCGCTGCTGTATGGCCTGCACTATTTTGCCCGCGTCACCTTCACCGTCACCGGCGCCATGCTGGGCGCTGCGGCGGTCGCTCAAATTCTGTCCATCGACTGCCGGAGCGCCTCCGATCGCTCCATTCTTCGTTCCATGGGGCTGGCCATTCTGCTGCTGGTCCTGTGCTACGGGCTGCGTCAGCTTTCGCTCCTGCCGGTTCTCGGATATTGCGGCATAGCGTTTTTGCTGCAATTCTTCCGCCATTTCGGTCCTGGCAAACCGGCAAAGCGTTCTCTGCGGCCCATGGCTGCGGCGTTTGCACTGGCTGTGGTGATTTTGGGCGGTCTTGCTGCCGGGCGAGAGCTTGAGCTCTGCCAACGGCAAAAGCAGGATGTGCTTCATTGGCAAAAAGCCCGCAGTCAGGTGCTGGACTACATTGATCTGAAAAAGCTCCCCCAGGAGGCGCTGGACAGCGTCGGCTGGACGAAAGAGCAGCTGGCCCTGCTGAGCAAATGGAACACCATGGACGAGGCCATTTCCACGGAGGCCCTTCGTTCCCTGCGGGAGAACTGGTATGGCTCCGAGACCGCCACCACCGCCGGCGCGGCCATTGAAGACCTGCGCTGGCGTTCGCCATGGTTCGTCCGAACCATGGTCGTGCTGTTCGGGCTGGGGCTGTTTGCCCTCTTCTGCGCCTTCCGAAAGCGCCGGGAGGACCCTTGGCTTCCGGCGGCGCTGTTTCTGACAGGGCTTTTATGCTTCCTGTTATTCTGCTATCTGGCGCTGAAGGGCCGCCTGCCCTACCGGGCCGTGACGGTCGTGCTTTTACCCGCAGCGGCGATGTTCTTCTGCCTGCTGGGCGAATGCGGTCTGCCGCAGCCCCGGAAGGCCGGAATGGCCGCGCTGTGCGCCGCTTTGGCGCTGGGCCTGCTCGCTCCTGTACCCGCACTGCTCTCGGCGCTCAAACCGAAACGCTCCCCGTGGAGCTACAACACCTATGCGGACATGGACGCGCAGGCGCTGGCTCATCCCGGACTGCTGCTGATTTATTCCACCGAGCTGGTCAACGATATGCGTATGTTCCCCGAACTGTCCCAGGGCGTTCCCCAAAACCTGACGTTCTGGGGCGGATGGAGCCGCGGATCGGACGAATATACCGCCAGGCTGGCCGCCTTTGGGCTGGACGGCGAGCATTTTACCGCCGCCTGCTGGCTGCGGCCGGAGCTTCGCTTCATCAGCCTGAAGGAAGAGCCGGACGAAGCGCTGCTCGCTTACCTGCGCTCCGAGCTGGGGCCGGTGGAATGGGAGGCGGAAAAGGTTTCCGCCGGGCTTTATTTCTTTCGTTTTTTCCAGCCCTGACGGACTGAAAAATCATTCCATTTTCTCTACAGACTGGCAGAAAGGATGGCTCTCGTTATGAAAAAACTCTTTCAGGACTTCAAAAAATTCTGTTCCCGCGGCAATATTCTGGAACTGGCTACCGGCGTGATGATCGGCGGGGCGTTTACCACCATCGTCAATTCGCTGGTGAACGACCTGCTCATGCCCGTTATCGGCCTGCTGACCGGCGGCGTGAACCTGAGCGGCCTGTTCCTCGCCCTGGACTTCCAGAGCTATCCCAGCGCGGAAGCCGCCAATGCCGCCGGAGTGGGCACGGTGAACTACGGCGCATTCCTGCAGAATATCCTCAACTTCCTCATCATTGCCTTCTGCGTGTTCCTGCTGGTGAAAGCCATGAACAAGCTGCTGCACAAGGAGGAAACCGTAAAGGAAGCCGCGCGGAAGTGTCCCTACTGCAAGTCCGTGGTGGAAAAGGACGCCACCCGTTGTCCCCACTGCACCAGCGACATCGAAGGAAAATAACGTCATTTTGAGCCGTATTGCTCCCCTTTTTGCCGAAAAAGGGGGCATTTTTTGCATTTTCATTCCACTTGTGCTATACTGCTATCGGAAATTCCTTCCCCAACGGCTTTTTAGAAGGAGGATGAAGATCCCATGATGCGTTACCAGCGCAGCAGCTATCAGAACGTCATGCGTTCCAATCGTTACCGGCCAATCCTTGTGATCGTGCTGGTACTGGTGGCGGCGTTTCTGATTCTGCGTTTTGCAGGCGTGGGCGGGCTGGATTCCGCCGGTTTCGAGGCCCAGCGCAACGCCAAGATCCGCAGCGAAATGCAGCACGCCCTTTCCAGCGTCAACAGTCTGAGCCGCCTGGGCGCTACCAGCACCTCCAGCGTGCTGGCCCGGGTGCGGCAGTATGTCCATGGCATTGAAGTGGTGAACGATCTGAACGTCAGCATGTACGGCGAGGTAGGACGGCTCTATGACGTCAGCACCTTCGACAACATCTATGCCATCATCGACAACTACGATTCCTGTCTGGCCAGCGGCCAGAAGGTCAACGACGCCCTGAGCAAGCTCACCGATGCGATCAACCAGTTAAACACCCTGACCAACGCCGTGCTGAACAACACCTCCGCCGCCAGTGCGGACGCGGCGTAAGCGACGGTTTCCCAGGCAATCACAAAAGGCCCCCTTCGAGGCGGACGCGGCGTAAGCGACGGTTTCCCAGGCAATCACAAAAGGCCCCCTTCGAGGCGGACGCGGCGTCCGTCTTCGAAGGGGGCCTTCCGTTTGCGGGGTTACGGTTTCAGATATTCCAGATTTTTCCGGATCAGTTCGCAGCGCTGGCGCACACAGTCCGGGGAACGCAGGGGATCGGCAGGCGTGTTGAAAACGTAGTCGCACAGCCGGTCCACCGTAGTCTCGGCCACGTGCATCCGGGTATCGGAGGAGGCGTAATAGAGGAACACGCGCCCGTCTTCGTCCGCGATAGCGCCGTTGGTGAACACCACGTTGCTCACATCGCCCACCCGTTCCCGGCCCAGCGGACCCAGCAGCATGCCGCCGGGTTCAGCGATCACTTTGGACGGGTCCTCCAGCGAAGTGGCAAAGGCATACAGCACATACCGCAAACCGGCGGCGGTGTTGCGC
>CAKUCE010000202.1 GCA_934643535.1 uncultured Clostridia bacterium
CGGCTGAGCTGTTCAAGGCTCACCCCACCATCAGTTCCTATGAGGAATGCATTCATCTGGCCATTCAGGAGATTCAGAAGAATAAGCGGGCGGTGCTGCATATCTACAATTCCTCCAACCGGGATATTTACGAGCACTACCTGATGCAGATGTGCCAGTACATCGTGGAGACTTACCTCAACACCCTGCTGGGCGACAAAAAGATCAACCGGCAGGACCGGGAGATCATCGTTACGGTATACAGTTGCCAGTGCTTCGGCCTGTTTATCGACTGGCTGAACAATAACCTGAGCGACGAGTTCCCCCAGCGGGTGGAGCGCCTGTGCGAGCTGCGCAAGGGGATGCTGGAGGAAATGCTGGAACGCTGCGGGATGGAATAAAAAAGGCACGTTTTTCTGCTCCTATAAGACATCGCGTTATCGACGAGTATTCAAAAAAGTGATAGAAGGAGAAATCATCATGCCAAAACGGATGGGGATCGTATTCTTAACGGTCAGCCTTCTGCTGAGCAGTCTTTTTTTCGTCGGATACGGTCTGGCGGAAAACGATGGATCGCTCCATCTTTATCGGGAGATCCCTTTTGAAACGCCCACTCAGGAGGCGGTTCTGGAAGCGCTGCTGGAAAAGGCGGATGCGTCCTTCCGGGTTTCCAATGAAATAATCGACGGAAGACTCGAAATTTTCGACTTTGGCTATCCGTGGACGCTGCAGACAGACTTTCTGGGGAAAAAAGGGATCGACAGGATGCTCCTCAGCAGCGCGCAAACGGCTCGGGTAGAGCCGGAAGACTGGCCGGCGCGGCTGCGCTCCGACCTCCTTGAATTTATGGATGTGGAAGGTCAGCTTACGGCCCTGTATGGCGAACCTGACGAACGCTTTTTTTTCATGAACGACGGGAAAGAAAAGTATATGTTCGCGGACGGGACATGGGAGATCGAGCCAATGCTGAGCGTCTGTCAGGAGTACCGCGTATTCCGCTCTTTTTCCCTCTGGGGAAACGTCGTGCTTCAGACGTGGGTCGATTCTTTGAACGCCCGCTATGCCGATAAGCCGTTATCCCGCGTGATGCTGTACTTCTATCCCGAGCGTATGCCGTCCGCCGCACTGATCCTTCCTTACCAGCCGTCTCAGGAACATTGACGGAGCCTCGTTCCTCCTCCGGAAAACAGCCTCCTTTCAGACACAGTTTCTCACCTGTCTGGTTTTTGGGCACGTTGCCGCCCCTGTCTGCTTTTTGAACAGGCGCGGCAACGTGCCCGTTTGTCTGCCGGTTTTTCGGTGCTATACTCTCCCCGAAATCCAAGCGAGGGAGGTGAGAAACCGTGCGTTCCGAAAATCCCATTCGGGCGGCCAAGATCAGCTATATCGTTACGTCCGTCGCGTTCTGCGTGCTGGGCGTTCTGCTGATCGTCCTTCGGAATTGGTCGGTTTCCTTCATTGGCGTTGTGACCGGAATCATGCTCATTGCCTTTGGGATTGTGAAGCTGCTGGGCTATTTTTCCAAGGATCTGTACCGGCTGGCTTTCCAGTTTGATCTTGCCTTCGGCATATTGCTGATCGCGTTGGGCGCCATTATTCTGGCCAAGCCGGAACGGGCCATGAGCTTCGTATGCCTGATGCTGGGCGTAGCCATTCTGGCTGACGGACTGTTCAAGCTGCAGACCGCCGTGGACGCGAAGGAGTTTGGCCTGCGTTCCTGGTGGGCCATTCTGATGCTGGCAGTGCTGGCGGGCCTGATCGGCGCGGTGCTGGCCCTTCACCCCACGGAGAGCGCCGTGGTCATGACCCTGCTGGCCGGGGCTTCCATGGTGGTAGAAGGCGTGCTGAACCTCTGCGTGGCCCTCTTCGCCGTGAAGGTGGTCCATAACCAGCAGCCGGACTCCCCCCGCCGGTGGCTGGACGTGTGATCCGGCCAGACCAAAGAGAAAGGAAGGATTTGCCTCATGCGTTTTTCCAAGGCGGTCGTCAAGTACCGCGTGGCCATTCTGATCGTAGCGCTGGTGCTGCTGGTGCCTGCGGTGTTCGGGATGGTCAACACCCGCATCAACTATGATATGCTGGACTATTTACCCGAGGATATGGATACCGTCATCGGCCAGAACGAGCTGCTGAACGACTTCGGCAAGGGCGCGTTCTCGCTGGTGATTGTGGAAAATATGCCCGCCAATGACGTGGCGGCGCTGAAAGAAAAGATCGCCGCGGTGGATCATGTGGACAGCGTGGTCTGGTACGACAGCATTGCCGACCTGCGCCTGCCCATGGAGCTTCTGCCGGACAGCATTTATGAGAAGTTCAACACCGAGAACGCCACGCTGATGGCTGTGTTCTTCGACTCCGCCACCTCCGCGGACGTAACCATGGACGCCATCCGGGAGATCCGTTCGCTGGCGGGGCAGCAGTGCTTCGTCACCGGCATGTCGGCGCTGGTCACAGACCTGAAGGATCTGTGCGAGCAGGAGGAACCCGTGTATGTGGGTCTGGCCGTGCTGCTGGCCTGCGTCGCCATGATGCTTCTTCTGGACAGCTGGCTGGCTCCGCTGGTGTTCCTGTTCTCCATCGGCGTGAGCATCGTGTATAACCTGGGCAGCAACGTGATGATGGGCGAAATCTCCTACATCACCAAGGCCATGGCCGCCGTGCTGCAGCTGGCCGTCACCATGGACTATTCCATCTTCCTGTGGCACAGCTACAACGAGCAGCGGGAAAAGGTCAGCGACCCCAACGAGGCCATGGCCAACGCCATTCACGCCACCCTTTCCTCTGTGGTGGGCAGCTCCGCCACCACCATCGCGGGCTTCGCCGCCCTGTGCTTCATGAGCTTCACGCTGGGCAAGGATCTGGGTCTGGTGATGGCCAAGGGCGTGCTGCTGGGCGTGCTGGGCTGCGTTACCCTGCTGCCTTCGCTGATCCTGCTGCTGGACCGTCCCCTGCAGAAGACCCGTCACCGTCCGCTGATCCGCAACGCCGACGGTTTTGCCAGGGGCATGACCAAGGCGTTCCCCGTGATGCTGGTGATCTTCGTGCTGCTGGTGTATCCGGCCCTGTACGGCTACCAGAAGACCAACGACGAGGTCTACTACGACATGGGTCAGTGCCTGCCGCAGGATATTGACTACGTCATTGCCAACAATAAGCTGATCGACGACTTTGATATTGCCTCCACCCACATGGTGCTGGTGGACACCAGCCTGTCCTCCAAGGAACTGCGGGCCATGCAGGACGAAATGGAGAACGTGGACGGCGTGCGCTATGTGCTCAGTCTGCAGAGCGTGCTGGGCAGCCGGGTGCCCGCGGAGGTGCTGCCGGACAGCGTGCGCAACATCGTGGAAAGCGACAAGTGGCAGCTGTGGCTCATCAGCTCCGAGTACCGGGTGGCCAGCGACGCGGTGAACGAGCAGATCACCGGCCTTCAGTCCATCCTGAAGAAATACGACCCCTCCGGCATGCTCATCGGCGAAGCGCCCTGCATGAAGGACATGATCGATACCACCGATCACGACTTCCAGGTGGTCAACACCGTGTCCATCCTCGCCGTGTTCCTGATCATCCTGCTGGTGGAAAAGAGCCTGACGCTCCCCTTCATCCTGATCGCAGTGATCGAGCTGGCTATCTTCATCAACCTGGGCCTGCCTCACTATCTGGGTCAGTCCCTGCCCTTCATCGCCCCGATCTGCATCAGCACCATCCAGTTGGGCGCGACCGTGGACTATGCCATCCTCATGACCACCCGCTACAAGGCGGAACGCGTTGGCGGCAAGGCCAAGCGGGAAGCCGTGACCACCGCGCTGGGCGCGTCCGTGCCCTCCATTCTGGTCAGCGGTCTGGGGCTGTTCGCCGCCACCTTCGGCGTGGCCCTGTACTCCGATATGGACATCATCCGCTCCATGTGCATGCTGATGGCCCGGGGTGCGCTGGTCAGCATGGGCAGCGTACTGCTGTTCCTGCCCGCCTTGCTTCTGCTGCTGGACAAGGTCGTCTGCAAGACCACGCTGGGCATGAAAGTGAAAAACTAAGGAGGAGATCTTCACCATGAAAAGCAATTGGAAGCGCATTTCCGCGCTGGTTCTTTCTCTGGCGCTGCTGCTTTGCGCCGCCGTCCCGGCGATGGCCGAAGCTGCCGCCAAGGACGAAACCGTCTATATTCTCTCCGACGCGCAGGGTCAGGCCCGGCGGATCATCGTCAGCGACTGGCTGAAGAACCCGGACAAGCTGGATGAGCTGACCGACGCAACCCGGCTTTCCGGCATGACCGTGGTGGAGGGCAACGCCACCTTTGAACGGGACGGCGAACGCCTCACCTGGGACGCTGACGGCAAGGACGTGTACTATCAGGGCGACAGCGACGAGGAGCTGCCCCTGACGCTGCAGATCACCTATCTGGTGGACGGCGAGGAAGTCCCCGCCGCCGACATGGCCGGAAAGAGCGGCCGCGTGACCATCCGCTTCTCCTATACCCCCGCCGACGGGCAGAAGGCCCAGTTTGCCGTTCTGTCCGCCGCCCTTCTGGACAGCGATCGCTTCACCAATGTGGAAGTGACCAACGGCGCGGTCATCAACGACGGCGACCGGCTGGTGGCGCTGGGCGCGGCCCTGCCCGGACTGAAGGCCCGTCTGGACGTGGAGGACAAGGACGGCAAGCTGCCCGAGACCGTTGAAATCACCGCCGATGTGGAGAACTTTGCCCTGCCCCTGACCGTCACCGCCGCCACCACCGAATGGAGCAGCCTTCTGAAGGATATGGATCTGAGCCTGATCGACACCGCCGACGGCGACATGGATCAGCTGACGGACGCGATGACTCGGCTTCTGGACGGCGGACGGCAGCTGTCCGAGGGCGCTTCTGCCCTGAACGACGGCGTGACCCAAGTGGCCGGCGGGCTGAATACCCTGAGCGAAAACAGCGAGACCCTGAACGCTGGTGCGCTGCAGGTCTTCCAGCTGCTGCTGCAGACTGCAAACCAGCAGCTCAAGGCCCTGAATCCCCAAGTGCCCGACCTGACGGTGGAAACCTACGCCGAGGTGCTGGACGGCCTGACCCAGCAGATGACCGCCGCCAAGCAGACCAAGACGGAAGCCTTCCAGAGTCTGCAGGTGCTTAAGGCCCAGCTGGACAGCTACAATCAGTTCTACACCGGCCTGACCACCTACACCGCTGGTGTGGATCAGCTCAGCGACAACATGCCCGCCCTGACGGAAGGCGCTACGGCCCTGAACGACGGCGCGGCCCAGCTGTACGCGGGTCTGCAGACGCTGGATCAGGACGGCCTGCAGGCGCTGACCTCCATGGTGAACGACGAGTGGAAGCCGCTGCTTGAGAAGGCCCGCACGCTGGCGGACGATACGGAAGCGTATCAGTCCTACGCCGGAAAGGCCGACGACGCGGAGGGCGTTGTGCGCTTTATCTGGCGGACGGACGCGATCGGGGAATAACGGCCCGAAAGCCGAACGCCCCTGAAAATTTCTGCTCTCTCCCCTTAATCTCTCTCCCCTTAAAATGAAAGGCTCCCCGGCCGGTGCTTCCAGTAACCGGCCGGGGAGTTTTTTCAGATGGTTCCATTTTGGCGCTTCTGCGTCTGCGAAGGAGTTGATCCGTTTCAGATGATCTGCAGTCTGACGCATTTTTCAGCCCATGCGTCAAACCCGGCAAACAGGCGAATCTCTCCTTTTTCCAGGGT
>CAKUCE010000203.1 GCA_934643535.1 uncultured Clostridia bacterium
ATGGTGATCTGCGAAAATCCCAAGCATAAGCAGAAGCAGGGCTGAGAAGCTCCTGAAAAACGGCGGGCAGAAATGCCTGCCGTTTTTACGTTCAGAAGGAAAAAAGAAAGATCCGTCGAATGTGTGTCAGCAGGCAAAGGACAGGAGGAGATCATGGATGAAAAGGACGATCGAAGCCGCGAACGCTTATATGGAAAAAGAGCAGCAGTTCGTTGACCGCACCTATTACCCCGCCTATCACGCAGCGCCGCCGGTGGGCTGGGTGAACGATCCCTGCGGGTTGATAGACGCTTTTGGCCGGTATCATCTGTACGGACAGTATCACCCCTATTCATCCCAATGGGGGCCGATGCACTGGGGGCACTGGACCAGCAGCGATCTGGTGCGGTGGGACTGGCAGGGTGTCGCGCTTGCGCCGGACTCCTCCGCAGATGAGGGCGGCTGCTTTACGGGAACGGCCCAGATGAATGGCGCGGAAATGCTGGTAGCATATGCCGGGTTGGAAGCCGATGGGGACGGCGGCTATTATCAGCAGCAATGCGTGGCGGTCAGCCGGGATGGGTTTTCCTTTGAAAAAGAGGGACGGAACCCGGTGATTGACAGAAAAATGCTTCCGTCGGACGGCTCACCGGTGGATTTTCGTGACCCGTGCCTGTTCCGCTGGGGAGATGAATGGCGGCTGCTGGCCTCAAATCGGAGCGAAAAGGGCGGAACGCTGCTGCAGTATGCCTCTCACGACGGGCGGCATTGGGAGTATCGGGGCGTTTTTCTGGACGGATTCGATCAGATGCTGGAATGCCCGGATCTGGTAGTGCGGGATGGACGGGCGATTCTGATCCTCAGCGTTATGGATCTGCCGATGGAGGGAAGAAAATACCCGCACACGAATCCCTCGATCGTGCTTTGGGGCACGGTGGATGGAAATGCCGCTCATTTTACTGAAGAGGGCCGGACGGCGCTGGACAACGGATGGGATTACTATGCGCCGCAAATGACGGAAAGCCGGGACGGACGGCTTCTGATGGCAGGGTGGATGCAGAGCTGGCTTCATCAGATGCCGACGGACAAGCTGGGCCACGGCTGGAACGGATGCATGGCCCTGATGCGGGAACTGAGCTGGGAAAATGGGCAGCTGATGCAGCGGCCTGTGCGGGAGATCGAAAAATATCGCGGAGAGAAGACAGAGAAAACAGGACGGCTGGAAAAGGGCAGGGAGTGGAAGCTGTCCTCGTCCCCCTGTGCGGAAATGTTTTTCCGCTTTCGGAACGTGGAGGAACAGACGCTTCGGATTTCCTTGCTGAAGGACGAGGAGCAGGAGTTCCGCATTGAGTATGACGGTCGGGAGCAGGTGCTTCGTGTGGACGCGACCCGGAGCGGTTATTCCACCGCAGGCGAAAAGGCGACGGGGAGCCAAATGACGGCGGAAGCCGACGTGCCGCTGCGCGACGGGCGACTGGAGCTGCGGATCTTTGTGGATCGCTGCTCCGTAGAGATCTTTATTCAAGACGGCGAAAAGGTCGTAACCACCCGCGTTTTTCCGAAGAAGCCGGGCAGGAACGTCGTGTTGTCCACCGGAGGCGAGGGATGCGAAGCGGAAGCAGTTCTGTATGAGCTGAACGTGTAAGAAAGACAACTATCATGCAACGGGCGGTTGAGCGCCTTTGGCGAATGATTTTTATGCCGGTAATGCATTCGGAAAGGTTTTCGGAGCAAATGCAGGGGAATGGTATCGTGAATGACGATCTCACTTCCGGTATCAAGGACAGCCTTTCGGGCAGCATTGTAAAATCGGGAGCGATAGGGTTCCTCTAAGGGAATGTGATCGCAGTGGGTGCTGATGCGGCCAACGTATTCTTCTGCGGTGAGCGTCCGGGCTTTATGCCACTCCCGGTACAGATCCATAAAGCCATAATAAAGCGCATTCTCATACCGCATCCGACAGTTGTAGTGCTGGCTGACGCGGAAAAACTGCGCATAGACCCTGTCAATCCCGTTCTTTAGGGCGGGAGTGGCGCTTCTTGCATCCGAACAGGTTATGAACATGGCAAAATGACCGCCAGACTTCAGAATGGGCTATATTTTGGGGGAAGCGCGCTCTTCGGGGATCCGTTGGAGCGTGGCCGCGTTGAAAATGCTGCGGCCAATTAGGAATTTTTCGACAGTCTAAGAGAAGGAGAAGCTCGGAGAGCTTCTCCTTCTCTTATAACTTTCTAAAGGGTATGGAGTTTTTTGAGCCGGTCAACGGATCCGGGTGCGAAGAGCCACAACCTGATCCAGAATGCGGTCGGCAACTTCGGCCTTGGACAGCAGCGGAAGGGATTCCATTCCCTGATGCGTGACCAGGGTGACGATGTTGGTATCAACGCCGAATCCGGCGCCTGTCTGCGTCACATCGTTTGCGACGATCATATCCAGGTGCTTTTTATCCAGCTTCTTTTGGGCGTTTTCCAGAAGATGCTCCGTCTCAGCGGCAAAGCCCACCAGAATCTGGCCGGGCTTTTTCTGTTCACCGACAGCCTTTGCAACGTCCGGGTTTTCCACCAGCGTCAGCACAAAGGGCTGGCCGTCCTGTTTCTTGAGCTTTTCGGGAGCCGTAACGGCAGGACGGTAATCGGCGGGAGCCGCCGCCTGAATGATGACGTCCTGAGAAGCGCAGTGGGCCATCATTGCGTCGTAGAGATTTTGTGTGGACACAACCGGCACGACCGATACTCCGGCGGGAGCCGTCAGATGAACGGGGCCGGAAACCAGCGTGACGGAAGCGCCGCGGGCCTGTGCGGCGGCGGCGATGGCGTAGCCCATTTTGCCGGAGGAATCGTTGGTCAGGTAACGAACCGGGTCGATGCGCTCCAGCGTGGGCCCGGCAGTAACGAGAATCCGAAGGCCCTCCAGGTCGCGGCGGGGATGCAGCAGCTTTTCGATGGCTTCTACGATCTGCACGGGTTCGCTCATGCGGCCTGCGCCGGTATCGCCGCAGGCAAGGAAGCCGCTTTCCGGGCCGACAAAGTGTACGCCGCGGGCCTGCAGCGTGCGCAGATTGGCCTGCGTGGCCACGGCTGTCCACATGCCCGTGTTCATGGCCGGAGCCAGCAGAATGGGCGCTTTGGTGGCCAGCAGCGTGGTGGTGAGCATATCGTCGGCAATGCCGCAGGCCAGCTTGGCCATCAGGTTGGCGGTAGCCGGGGCCACCAGAAACAGCTCGGCCTTCTGAGCCAGTGAGATATGCTTCACATCCCAGCTTTCGGTGCGGGTAAAGGTGTCCACACAGACGGGACGCTTGCTGAGGGTCTCGAAGGTCAGGGGAGCCACCAGACGGGTGGCGTTCTCCGTCATGATGACGTCCACCTCATGGCCCAGTTTTTTTAGCCGGGAGACGACCTCGCAGGCTTTATAGGCCGCAATGCCGCCCGTTACGCCCATGATGATGCGCATGAAATTACTCCTGTTCCTCCGGGTCGCGCTCATAGGTGAGCAGACCGCGGTTGATCTCTTCGATGGCGATCTTCAGGGGCTTCATGTCCTTGGGGTCCACCAGGGGCTGGGCGCCGTCCACCAGCTGGCGGGCGCGCTTGCTGGCTTCCACCACGAGGGTATAGCGGGAATCCACTTTTTCAGACAGTTCAACGATGGTCGGATTGACAATGGCCATGGGATGTTCCTCCTTCAAATAATGGGAAGTGATGGGCAGACGGACGAATCAGTCGTCCAGAATATGGGGATGGAAGCGGCTGGTACGCTGCTTCTCGGCGCGGACAATGGACTGCAGCTGCGTATAAGCCAATTCCAGATTATCGTTGATGATGGCGTACTGGTAATGATCCACCTTGTGGACTTCGCCCCGGGCGTTGTTCAGCCGGCGCTCGATCTCCACCGGGTCGTCGGTATTGCGGGTATGCAGACGCACGCGCAGATCCTCAAAGCTGGGGGGAAGAATGAAAACGCTGACGTAGTCGCTGGCGTTTTCCATGACGGAAAGCGCACCCTGGGGGTCGATCTCCAGCACCACGTTCAGGCCCTCGGAGATCATCTTTTCCACAGGCTCCCGCAGAGTGCCGTAGCTGTGGCCATGCACGGACGCATGCTCCAGAAAGGCGTTTTCCTCCACCAGCTTGGCGTATTTCGCGTCGTCGATAAAGTAATAGTGAACGCCCTCGATTTCTCCCTCCCGGGGCTGGCGGGTGGTAACGCTGCAGCTGAGACGGAAGCTTGGATCGCTGCTCAGAAGTTTCTTGACCAGCGTGCCCTTTCCCGCGCCGGACGGCCCGGAAATAATCAGCAGCATACCCTTTCGTGCAATGGAAACAGCCATGGATCAAGCCTCTCTTTCCTCATCTTTGGAGCTGGGGTCTTTATCGGTGAGCCTGCCCGCAATGGTTTCGGGCTGAATGGCGGAAAGGATCAGATGGTCGCTGTCCGTTTGAATGACGGCGCGGGTGCGGCGGCCCTGCGTGCAGTCCACTACCCGATGCCTCTCCCGCGCTTCCTGAATAAGCCGCTTGACGGGCGCGCTGTCGGGGCTGGCAATGGCGATGATCCGGTCAGCCGCCACCATGTTGCCAAAGCCGATGTTAATAAGTCGAAGCAATGAAGGTTCCTCCTGTCAGACCACGTTCTGCACCTGCTCGCGCAGTTTTTCGATGATGCATTTGGCGGCGACTACCCGCTGGGCGATCTCGCTGTCGGAGGCTTTGGAGCCGATGGTGTTGACCTCCCGGTTCATTTCCTGAAGCAGAAAATCCAGCTTTTTGCCCGCCTCCTGCGCGGTATGGACCGTATCGGCAAACTGGGCGATGTGGCTTTCCAGCCGACTGAGCTCCTCGTCAATGGCGCAGCGGTCCGCCATGAGGGCCACTTCCTGCGCGACGCGCTGAGGATCGGCCTCTGTCACCTGCCACTCGGCCAGACGGGCCTGAAGACGCTTGCGATAGTCCTCCGGCACCTGCGGGGCGCGCTGGGCGATCTCATTCCGCAGGGAAGAAAGGGCGTCCAGATTGGAAAGAAGATCCCGGGCAAGGGCTTCTCCCTCGGTGCGGCGCATCCGCAGGAACGCGTCCACGGCTTCCCGGGCGGCTTCCAGCGCCAGCGCCGTGACGGCTTCCGCGTCCTCGTCCGCCTGACGGAGGGAATAGGCCCCGCTCAGGGAAAGCACCTCGGCGGCATCGGGCTTTTTGCAGAAGTCGAGAAGCTCCTCGCAGTTGTGCCAGGCCTTGCGGAAGCTGTGAAGAAGCTCCCGGTCCAGCACGACCTTTTGAGCGTCCTCCCGGTGATTGGCGTAATTGATGAAAATATCCACGTGCCCGCGGCGGACGCCGCTTTCGTTCAGAAAAGAGCGGAACGCGTCCTCGAGAAAGGAAAGATTCTTGGGAGCGCGGAAGGACAAGTCCAGAAAACGATGGTTGACCGCCTTGAATTCCACGGTAATTTCCCGGCCATCCCGCCGGGCGGTGCCGCGGCCGTAGCCCGTCATGCTGTCCATGGGTGCGCCTCCTTTCGATGTAACCTTTATTATACCATTATATGAACCGTTATACAAGGTTTGACTTTTGGCTTTCATTTGGGGTATATATGAGGGACAAGTATGGAAAAGGCAGGAAAGATCCGGCCTTTTCGAAGGACGGAGGAAACGGGATGAAACTGAACTACAAACGGACGCTGCTGGTG